>JAPLJL010000385.1 GCA_026388615.1 Pseudomonadota bacterium
CCCCCAGCCGGGGATGGGGATGTAGGTATGGGGGTGGAAACGGGGGGGGAGGAAATCCAGGAAATTGTCGGTCCAGCCGATGAAGAGGGCGATCACCCAGATGGTGATTACCACCGGGACCGTGACCAGGATCCCGGCCAGGAAATAATTCTTGACCCGCTTACGGAGAGGAACCGGGGAGGTATGGGGCTTAAGGGAGGTCATCATTTGTCAAAGACCGCCGACGGCCGACCGCGGACCGCCGATAAAAAGAAAAGTTCCTTTGGTTTTTTGCCTCATGGAAGTAAAAAAAATCAGATGTATGACATTATATGTATGACATTATATAAGGATAAATGACTTCAGGGGAGGGGCGGTGGGACGGCTACTTCTTCTTCGGCTTCCGGGAGACGGCCTTCAGCATCCGGGAAACCGCCTGGGCGGAGGTCCGGCCCTCGGTCAGGTTGCTCTGGTAAATTGCGGCATACCCCCCGCGGTTACGGATCTTGAAGACCTGGAGTTTCTTAGGGTCAAGTTTGGTTTCGGTTTTGCTCATGTCTCCCCCCTGATTTATTCCCCCTATTTGCCGGGCGGGACGCCCGGCCTCCAACAGCGGTCGGCCGTCGGCGGTCTGCGGTCGGTTGCTTCCTAAGCAACCCGTTTGTTCGCCACCTTGACGATCCGGTTCTGGGCGTCCACGTAGACCAGCTTGGGCTGGTGGTTCCTGATTTCCTCGGCGTTCATGAGCCCGTAGGCCGCGATGATGACCAGGTCGCCCCGGCTGACCATGCGGGCGGCCGCCCCGTTCAGGCAGATGGTCCCGCTCCCCGGCGGGCCGGGGATGCAGTAGGTCTCGAAGCGGTTGCCGTTGGAGACGTCGTAGATATGGACCTGCTCGAACTCCAGGATATCGGCGGCCTCCATCAGCTTCCGGTCCACGGTGATACTGCCTTCGTAATCGAGATTAGCATCAGTCACCGTGGCCCGGTGAATCTTGCCCTTGAGCATCATCCTTTCCATCATTCCCCTCCTGGTTTGGTGGTGATAATGCGATTATCGATCAAACGGGTTTTGCCCACCCGGACCGCGAGGGCCAGGAGGGCGGAATCTTCCACCCATTTGAGCTCGGACAGACTATCAGGGTGACAGACCCTGACGTATTCAATCTCGGTTGCCGGTTCCCGGCTGATCGTCTCGCGCACCGCTTGCTCGATCCGGCCGGGCGCCCGCTCGCCTTCCCGGAGCATCTGCTGGGCCTGTTCCAGGGAGCGGGAAAGGGAAAGGGCCGACTGGCGCTCGGCGGTGTTCAGATAAGTGTTCCGGGAACTCATGGCCAGGCCGTCGGTCTCCCGGACGGTGGGATAGCCCACGACCTCAACGTCCAGGTTCAGGTCCGCGACCATCCGTCGGATGACGGCCAGCTGCTGGTAATCCTTCTGGCCGAAAATGGCCAGGTGGGGCTTGACCAGGTGGAAGAGCTTGGCCACCACGGTAGCGACCCCGCGGAAATGACCGGGCCGGAAATCCCCGCAGAGCCCGTGAGAGAGCTTTTCCACCTCGATGTAGGTCTGGTAGCCGCGGGGGTATATGTCCTCGGGGGCCGGATGGAAAATAATGTCCACCCCGGCTTCCCGGCAGAGAGCGGAATCCCGGTCCAGGTCGCGGGGATAAGAGCCGAAATCCTCCTTGGGGCCGAACTGGGCGGGGTTGACGAAGATGCTCACCACCAGGACGTCGGCGCGCTGGCGCCCGGCCCGCATCAGGGCGAGATGACCGGCGTGCAGGTAGCCCATGGTGGGGACGAAAGCGATGGTCTTCCCGGAGTTCCGGACCGCCTCCGCTTTCTTCTGCATCTCTTTGATGTCGGTAATTAATTCCATTGTCTGGTCTATCGTGATCGCAAAGGGCATAGGGCATAGAGCATAGGGCATAGAGTTAAAAACGTTAGGAGCGTTAATAGCATTATCTGCTTATTGGTCATTTACTCCCTACTCCCTGCGCTTTGCCATTTCACCTTTTACTTTTCACTTCTCACTT
>JAPLJL010000347.1 GCA_026388615.1 Pseudomonadota bacterium
GACTGGGAGGGAAACCGCTTCCACCACCTCCGGGACCAGGGCGATCGTGCCGATTTCCCCGACATGCCCCCCCGACTCCATCCCCTCGGCGATCAGGCCGTCCACGCCGATGCGCTCGAGCCTTTTCGCCAGGGCCACCGAGCTCACCACCGGGAAAACCTTGGTGCCGGCTTTTTTAAAGCGCTCGATTTCCTTTCCCGGGTTGCCCGCGCCGGTGGTGACCACCGGCACGCGCTCCTCCAGGAGCACCTCGAGGACGCCGGCAAAGAAAGGGGAGAGGTAATAGAGATTAACCCCGAATGGTTTCGAGGTGAGGGAACGGAGCTTCTGAATTTCCTGCCGAAGAATATCCGGAGGCATGGCCCCGGCGCCGATAATTCCCAGGCCTCCGGCCTCGGAAACCGCGGCGGCGAGGCGCGCGGTGCCCGCCCAGGCCATTCCTCCCTGGAGAATCGGGTGCCTGATTCCGAGGGCCAGGGTGATGCGGGTTTCAATCATTGCAAGCTGGGGGTCTCGAGATCCTTGGAACTGTTGCCATCCAGCGGAGGCGGTTCGAGCGGGATCGCTTTTAACTCCTGCGCGATCCACTCCGGCAGTTTCTGGGCCGCCAGGCGCGCGGACAGGTAAATGCCGTTTTTCACCGCCAGGGCGTCGCTTCGGCCGTGACCGATGATCACCACGCCGTTCACCCCCAGGAGGGGCGCGCCCCCTTGCCGGCGGTAGTCGATCTTCTTGCGGAGATTGGCGTAAGCCCCCCGGAGCAGGAGATACCCAAGCATCCGGGCGGGATGGCTTTTGATCTGGTCTTTGAGAAAATTCTGGATATTGCCCGCCAGGCCTTCCGCGGATTTGAGCACGACGTTCCCGATGAAACCGTCGCAGACCACCACGTCGGCCCGGCCGTTGAAAATGTCCTGTCCTTCGATGAAACCCATGTAATTCAGGGAGCTGGCTTTTAAAAGCTGATGGGTTTGCTGGGAGAGATTATTGCCTTTTTCGTCTTCTTCCCCGTTGTTCAGGAGGCCGACCCGCGGGTTTTCCTTGCCCTGGGCGATCCGGCAGAAGCCCGAACCCATGATTGCGAACTGGTAAAGCTGGGACGGACGGCAATCCACGTTGGCGCCCAGGTCGATCACGACCGCGCTCCCGCCCTTGGTCGGGAGCAATCCCGCCAGGGCCGGGCGGTCCACCCCCGGGGGCCGCTTCAGGATAAGGCTGGCGGTGGCCATCACCGCCCCGGAGTTTCCGGCGCTGAAGAAGGCGTCCGCCTCGCCCTTGGTTATGAGATCGATGCCGACCCGGATCGAGGAATTCGGTTTTTTCCGGAGACCGGCGGTGGGCGGGTCGCTCATGGTGATCACCTCCCGGGCGGGGATGATCCGGATTTCCGGGGTGGGGAGCTTCGTGAGCGAGTCCAGGTTGGTCTTCATGACCTCGGGATCTCCCACCAGCAGAATTTCCAGGGGTTCCCGGGGCTTTTCCGGAGAGGGAGCCAGGGCCGCGACCACCCCTTCCACAATGGCACGGGGGGCGAGATCGCCCCCCATTCCGTCGACTGCGATCCGCAAAGTATGTTCCTGGAGTTAGATTTCTTCGACGCGGATTACTTCGCGATCCCGGTAATAGCCGCAGTGGGGGCAAGCGTGGTGGGGAAGCCTCATCTCGTGGCAGCGAGGGCATTCCGTCGGCGTGACCGGGTGGAGCTTAAAATGGGTGCGGCGCTTGTCCCGGCGGGCTTTGGAGATCTTGCGTTTTGGATTCGGCATGGTTGTAACCTCCTCAGGCTTCAGACCTTAAGTTTTTTTAAAACCGCGAATGGAGATCTGGATAACTTGGTTTGAGCACACTGGCATCCCCGGAGGTTGCGGTTGCCCCCGCAAACCGGGCAAAGCCCCCCACATTCCTCCCGGCAAAGGGCGTTTTCGGGAACCGAGAGGACAATCTGTTCCAGAAGAATCTGATCCAGGTCGAGGTAATCCCCCTGGTAATATCCCTGTTCCAATTCTTCCTTTTTGAGCTGGTTTTCCCCGGTGCGGTCGCGCACCTCGATCTCCGGGAGAAGGTCCAGGAAAAATTCCCGGCTGAACTCATAGGGGAATTCCTCCAGGCAGCGGCGGCAGGTAAGCCGGACCCCGCCTGAGACCCGGCCGGAGATGTTGAGGTCCTGGCCGGTGCGGGCGGCATGAAAGGAGCCGCGGACCGGATCGGCCAGGCGAAACCACAGTCCCTCCGGCTGGGGGGAGATTTTCTCCAGGAAATCTTCTCCATGCTCAAACTCAATGTCAGTTCCTTCCGGAGTAATGTCTTTGATCCGAAGCTTCATATCTGTCTCCGCGGGAACGGTTTTGCAATTATAGTCTACCCGGCTCAGAGGATACAACCTTTCAAACAATGGCAAAGGGCAAGGAGCAGGGGGCAGGGAGTAAAAAGAAAAAATAGGAATGGATTTAACCCCATGCGCCATGCTCCGTGCGCCTTGCTCCTTTTCGCTCTGCTGTAAACCGAAACTGACACCGGCACCGAAATAAATTGAGGATTGAGGGATGGAAAACAAAGTCAGCCGGGACGGGTTTAAACCTGGTGGAAAAAAAGGCAGGCGTTGGTTCCGCCGAACCCAAAGGAATTGGAAAGGGCGGTTTCCACCTTCGCCGTCCGGGCGGTGTTGGGCACGTAGTCGAGGTCGCATTCCGGGTCGGGGTTCCGGTAATTGATGGTGGGGGGGACCCGGCCTTCCTTGATGGTCAGGACGGTGAAAACCGCTTCCACGCCGCCGGAGGCCCCGAGCAGGTGCCCGGTCATGGATTTCGTCGCGCTAACCATGAGACCATCGGAGTCGCTTCCGAAAACCTCGCGGATGGCCCGGGTTTCAATCGCGTCCCCGGCGGTAGTCCCGGTGCCGTGGGCGTTGATATATTTGATTTTGATTCCATTGCGGCTCGCGCCTTCCTTGAGGGCGGCCTTCATCGCCCGGGCCGCGCCTTCCCCGCTCGGGTTCGGCGAGGAAAGGTGAAAGGCGTCGCAGGTAGCCCCGTAACCGATCAGCTCGGCGTAGATTTGGGCGCCCCGCCGGCGGGCTCTTTCCTTTTCTTCAAGAATCAGGATGCCGGCGCCTTCCCCGAGGATGAAGCCGTCCCGTTCCAGGTCGAAGGGACGGCTCGCGCCCTCCGGGTTTTCGTTGAAACGGGAGAGGGCGCGCATGGCGTCAAAGCCGGCGATGGCGAGCGGGGTGATGACGGCCTCGGTTCCCCCGGCGATCATGACTTCCGCCTCCCCGCGCTGGATCATCCGGTAGGCCTCGCCGATCGCGTGGCTCCCGGAAGCGCAGGCGGTGACCGGGGCGAGGTTCGGTCCCTTGGCCCCGGTGTGGATGGCAACCTGTCCGGCCGCCAGGTTGCTGATGGTCATGGGGATGAAAAAGGGAGAAACC
>JAPLJL010000046.1 GCA_026388615.1 Pseudomonadota bacterium
AAAATGCCGGGGCGGATAATTACGGTTCCGAGCCGGCCGGATTTCTGGAAAAGGTTGACCTGGTCCTCGGCCTCGATCTTGGTGACTCCGTAGGGAGGGTACCGGCAGTCGCGGGGGGCGGTTTCGTCCCCTTCGATGTAGTCGCGGTAGCGGTGGACAGCCAGGGTGCTGACGTAAAGGAAACGCTTGACCCGGTTTTCCGCGGAGGCGGCCAGGATATTCCTGGTGCCATCGACAATAACCTTCCGGAATTCGGACAGCTGTCCCCAGTCTGTTACCTTGGCGGCCAGGTGGAAGACATAATCCACGCCGGCGGTGGCAGGGAGAAGGGTTTCGGGCCGGGTCAGGTCCCCGGGACAAATTTCCACAGGGAGGCCGTCCAGGTTGCGGCTCGGGGATCCGGGGAAGACCAGAGCCCGGACCTCGAATCCGCGCGCGAGGAGCGCGGAAACCAGGTTGGAGCCGATAAAACCGTCTGCACCGGTGACTAAAGCCTTCATTACATCAATAACCAATCACCAAGTAAAAGAGTTGCGTAGATCGGTTGGGGTTGCGCGGCTCGTTTCGTCAATCGTCATTCGTAAATCGTTAATTCTTTTTAACTCGAAACCAGAGACCCGAAACCCGAAACTTCTTTTTTATAAACGTTGAAGCAGGCAGAAGAAATCGGTGGCTATGCCCACAAAATAATGAACCAGGAGACCCCAGAGAATCGAGCGGGTCCGGATGGCCAGAGCCCCGAAGGCGAGACCGGCGACAATCGCGGCGATGGTTTCTCCCTCCGGCTTTCCCCAATGAACGATAGTTGATGGAATGGTTTGCGCCATGATTGCGAGGAATGGCCCCAGGCGCTTCAAGAGCCCCAGCTGCATGTAGCCGCGGAAAATGAACTCAAATCCCAGGTAGTAAACCAGGTAAGTGAGTTCCCAGAGAATAAAGCCTCTGACTCCCTGCGCGGCCAGCGGGGCGAGAGGATACTCGGTCGGGAATTCCGGGTTCAGGGAAGTCAGGTAAAGAAGGGGAAGCAGGATAGGAATGGACAGGAGGAAAAACTTCAAGCCGAAGCGCCAATCACCCAGGCAGATCCCGTAGTCTTTTAAATTGTCCTTGATTAAAAATTTTATCAGAAGGATGGGAATAAGCGCCCAGAGAAAAAAAGCGGCGAAGCATTGGTAGATCTGGGCGAGTGTCAGGGCCTGTTTGTCAAAATGAAATATCCCGTTTTCAATGTTTTCTAAATTATTAGTGTGATGAATTCCATTTGTTAACTCCCATGATTTATATGTTGTTACCTCCGATTTACCTACATATTTCGTGTTGGACAGAAGAAAGTTGTGATTGCCCTGGTAGAGGTAAATCACCATCAAAACCACGGAGCTCAGAAGGATAGTGGCGCTCCGCCGATCCTGCCCGCGGAAGTAATCAGTGAGATCTTTTAAAAACATTTTTTTGTACAAGTTCAAATGTCAAAGCTCAAATGCCAAATCAAAACCCAAGTTCAAATTTCAAAGGGGAAAGTTTTCGTCATTGGGGTTTTGGCATTTATTTGACATTTGGATTTTGAACTTTGGATTTCTAAAGCCATTTGGCTTTTTTATACCATTCCAGCGTGAGCTGGAATCCACGGGCCAGGTCGACCTTGGGCTCATAGCCAAGAAGCTTTTTGGACTTGCGGATGCTGAAGGCCCAGTTGGTCTGGATCATCTCCGGCACCTTCTGCAGGTTCAGCATTACGGGTTTCCGCCGGATCTTGGCGATGAGTTCAGAGATCCCCGCCACTAGGTAGATAATCGGCACCGGGATCGCGATCCGGATGCCCTTTTTCCCGAGGGTCCGCCCCAGAATGGCCATGATCTCGTCCCAATCATAATTTCTGCTGTCTCCCAGAAGGAAAATCTCGCCGGAAGCGACATTCTTTTCCCCCGCCAGGATAATACCGTCCACGATATCCTGAACATAAGCCATGTTGAGAATCTTGGGTTTCCCGTAGACATCGATCCGGAAGCCGTTTTTCATGGTTTTAAAAACATCCAGGAAGGCGTAATCCCGGGGACCGTAGTGGCT
>JAPLJL010000184.1 GCA_026388615.1 Pseudomonadota bacterium
CCCAGAATGACCAAGTCGCGAGGACCAGAGATCAATGGGCTGAGGGGATTATATTGATTAAAAATAGCAAACAGGCCGGATTCCGGTGCAGGGTAAAGAACCGGAGTAAGAAATAGGAAGAACATGGTCAGCAAGGTAATAATGTTGGCGGTATCCCGCATGACCGCATTCAAAAGAGAAAAGATAAAGCCCAGCCCGATGGTTAAGAAAAAGAGCGGCAAAAGAGCCAAGGGAAATAAAATTGTCAGGCGGGATGGCATTACTTGATAGAAGACGAAAACCGCAATGAGGAGGACGATACGTACTAAGAATTCAAATACGGATTGAGCCATGGAGGAAATAACCAGTGATTCTTTGGGGAAGTTGATTTTTGCCACCATGCTTCCGCCCTGAACTATGCTGTTGGTGCAGGAGACGAGCCCGGTAGCGAATAACTGCCATATGGTCAGCCCTAAAAGGGCAAATACTGGATAAGGAACATTGGTTTTTCCAATGTTGAGGATGCCTGCTCGATTAAGAAATGCAAATGAACCCACCAAAGCCAAAGGCATTAACAAGGCCCAGAAAACACCAAGGATTGTCTGCCGGTATTTTGCGAGGAAATCCCTGATAAATAGTCGCCAAATAAGTTCGCGACTGTTTATCAGTTCGATCAACATCTCCCGCCATATCGAAATCCAGCCCATTTCGAGCTGTTTGTCGGGACGATAAATTTTAACAACTTTATTATTCATAATTCCCGATGATGTATGAATTGGATTAGCTCCTCCTGGGCCAGCTGGTCCAGGGCCAGAATCGGGGCCTTCCCCCGCCAGCGCTCACCCAGGAAATCGTAGATCTGGCGCTTGACCTGGACGGGGGAGAGCTGCATTTCCTCGGCCAGGATCAGGGCGGCCCGCTGGGCGCAGCGGCGACCAAAAAAAGTAATCCGAAGCGGGGTGCTGCTAAAAATCATGTTTTCCTATTTCTTCTTGCCGCTTTGGGATCAAACAATAGATCTTCGATTAGTCCACACAATATATGTTCAATGGTCAGCGAGGCTTCTTGTATGTATTGGGTGTCGAAACTCGGAATGGAAATGGTGACCTGAGCCATTTTCCGCAAATGACCTTTGCCACCGGTCAGCGCAACCGTGGACATCCGAATTTGCCGGGCCGCTTTCACCGCCCGAAGAATATTCGGAGAATTTCCGCTGGTACTGATCGCAATCAAGGTATCCCCCGGCTGGCCCAGGGTTAAAACCTGTCGCTCGAACACACCCGCAAACCCAAAGTCATTAGCGAAAGCGGTTAGGTAGGAGGTATCGGTAGTCAAAGCGATGGCGGGAAGACCTGGACGATCGATTTCCTTGGTTAAACAACTGACTAGCTCGGCCGCCAGGTGTTGGCAATCGGCGGCGCTCCCGCCGTTTCCGCAGAGCAGCAATTTATTTCCGGCTTGGAAAGTATCAGCGAGCAAATGCGCGGTGGATATAATCGAATCGAGGCATCGATCGGTGATCTGGTGTTTGAGCGCGGCGGATTCCAGCAAATGGGCCCGGATTTTCCGGGAGAGAATATCATGGTTTGAGGGGGATGAGGGTTTTTTGGGCATAAAATTTTCTATCGAATCAAAGATGTTCTTTTCATCTCAAACGTTTGCGGCCACGGGGGTGGATTGCCAAACATATAGACCAATGGGAAAACCCTAAGGTTCCCCCACCTAACGGAGATCCCGGTAAATGGCCTGGTTCATTTCCTCCTGGGCCAGCTGGTCCAGGGCCAGAATGGGGGCTTTCCCCCGCCAACGTTCGCCCAGAAAATCCCGGATCAGGGGCTTAACCCGGCCGGAGGAGAGCTGCAATTCCTCCGCCAGAATGAGGGCGGCCCGCTGGGCGCAGCGGCAGCCCTGGCAGGGACCGGTGCCGAGCTTGGTTCGGCGGCGCAGGTCCACCAGGTTCCGGGCCCATTCCTTCCGGATCGCGTAGCGGATTTCCGCCTCGATCACGGGTTCACACCGGCAGACGATGGAAAGCAGGGAAGGATCCTGGCGGCTTCCCTCCAAGACTTCATCCACCCGGGAGCCGTAGCGATGGATCAGCCGTTCGGCCAGGTAGGGGGGGATTCCGTAGGACTCCGCGAGCGCATTCCGGTCGGGAAGACGGTCTCCTCCGGGGAGGGGGAGGAGATGGGTCCGGCAGGGGGAATTCACCCCGAGTTTGCGGCAGATCAGATCGGCGGCCTCCTCGGACATCATCCGGTAGGACGCCAGCTTTCCTCCCGCGATGGTCAGGAAACCGGAGATGCCGTTTTTCTCCTCGTGGTCCACGATTTCATGCTCCCGGGAAAGGGCGTCTTCGTTCTTGCCCCAGTGGTAAAGCGTGATCCGGACCCCGGTCATGACCCGGGAGATCCGGCCCTGGCGGACCGGGGGAAAGACCCGCCCGAGTCCCTCCAGGAGGTACTCGATTTCGTCCTGGGTGGCCTCGAGCTGGTCGAGACTGCCGTAGTAGTCGTCATCGGTGGTCCCGAGGATGGAGCCGTTTTCGTGGGGCATGAGAAAGATCTGCCGCCCGTCGATGGCGAAGGTAAAAATGGCGATGTTGGAAATCCGGCGGTCGAAGATGAGGTGAACCCCCTTGCCCGGCCGGATCTTGACCTTGACCCCGGCCAGCTCGGCGATCCGGGGGAGCCAGGGGCCGGCGGCGTTCATTACGATGTCGGCCCGGATGGTTTCTTCCGTGCCGGTCAGGAGATTCCGGACCGAGAGGCCCCGGACCCGGTTTCCTTCCTTGATGAAACTCAAAACCTCCGTATGATTCCTGACCTCCGCCCCGGCTTCAGCGGCGGAAAGAGCGTTCATGGCGCAGAGCCGGAAGGTGTCGATTCCCCATTCGTCCATGGTGACCGCCCCCACGATGTCGGGGTTGATCCCGGGCTCGAGCTCCAGGGCTTCCTCGCGGGTAAGCCGGGTATGGGGCTTGCCCCGTTTCATGGGAATAAAATGGTCATAGGCTTCGAAAAAGGTTTCCATGAGCTCCAGGAAAATCTTGGCGAAAGGGGTGGAACTGAGGATCGGGGTGATAAAAGGAATCCGGAAAAGCAGGTGGGGGGCGATTTTCTGGATGTACCCCGAGTCCAGGCAGGAATTTTTGGTGGTTTGGACGTCGGATTGCAGGTAGCGGGGCCCCCCGTGGATCATCCCCGAACAGGCTCCGGTAGTCCCGGAGGAAAAGTCGTTTTTTTCGAGAAGGACGGTGTGGATCCCCCGGAGGGCCAAGTCCCGGGCGATCCCGCTCCCGTTGACGCCCCCGCCGATCACGGCGACCTGGAATTCACTGGCCATCTTGGTCTACCTCCAGAAGTGGACTTGCCCCTCGGGATTAAGGGGCTGGTGTCCGCTTAAACATTAATTATAACAGGGGCCTGGGAGAAAGTATCCGCGATTTCATATTTATCTTAAGGCGGATAACAGCGGGTCATGGGCGGCCAGATCGCGGAGCCGGGGATCGAGGCTCCGGGCCGTTTTCAGGGAATTCCGCGCGGCGGCGGTTTCTCCCGCCCCGGCCTGGGCCCGGGCCAGGTGGTACCAGAGATCGGGAGAGCCGGGCGATTGCGCAGTGGCGGGGAGAAGAAGCTCCTCCGCGGATCGGTACTTTTTCATTTCAATGTAGGCCTGGCCGAGATAGCGCCGGGCGGTCAGATTCTGCGGGTCGGCCTCCAGCGCCTCTTGATATCCCCCGGCGGCTTTTTCCAGGTCTCCCTGGTAAAAGCGGGCCTGGGAGGTGGCCAGGAGGATTTCCGGGGAATGCGGATAAAGTTTCAAGGCCTTTTCCCCGGCCTGGATCACCGAATCGTATTCATTGGCCCCCAGTTTCAGGTTGAGCAGGAGGGAATAAAGCTCGGGCGCGGGCCGGGGAAAAAGCTCGACCGACCGCTCGACCTCCGGGATGGCTTCCGGTTCCCGCCCGAGCTCGACCAGCATCACCCCCAGGGCCTGGTGCCCCCGGGCCGAATAGGGGTTGAGCTCGAGATAGCTTTTCAAGTCCGCGGCGGCCTCCGGGATATTCTTCAGAAAATGACGGCACATGGCCCGGTTGTAGTAGTAACTGGCCCGCTTTGGGTAGGTGGCGATGGCGCGGGAAGGGGATTTCTCGGCCGGGGCGGCTTTTTCCATCGCCATCTGGCGGAGTCCGTCCCGGAAAAAGACTTCGGCCCGGGCGATCCGGAGATTCTGGAAAGTAACGTAAACGAGCAGCAGGGTGAAAAAAGCCCCCAATGCCGCCCGGGTTACGGCCCGGGTTTTTCCCCGGCCCGTTCGGGGCAGTTCCCAGGTTTTCTCTTCCCCGGCTTTCAGGGCCAGGCCCGCCAAAACCCAGAAAATAAATCCCGAGGCGGGGTTATGCAGGTTGAAAGTAAAGAGGGCGACGACCAGGCTGGCGGACACCCCTCCGAGGATCCCCAGCCGGGACAGGAATTCTTCCCGGTTCGGCGGGGAGCGGAGGGAACGGAGGAGCGAATTCATCAGGAGCCCCAGGAAAAGAAAAAACAGCAGGGCAGCCGGGATTCCCAGCTCGGCCAGCGCGCCCAGGTACTCATTGTGAACCCGGCTGATATCAATGTTTTTCCCCTGGTAGAGGTTCTCCATTCCCGGGGTCTGGTAAAGCGGCTCAATTACCGAGAAGTTCCCCGGCCCCACCCCCAGCCAGGGATGATCCCGGGATATCCGCAGGGCTTCCTGGTAAGCGAGGACGCGGAAACGGATGGCCGGATCGTGAAAATTGAAAATGGAGGCGAAACGGGAGGGTATTCCCCTCCCGGCCGGAGTCAGGAAAAGAAAAATAACGGCCAGCCCGGTCAGGAGCCCGGGGAGCCAGAGGAAGCGGAGGACGGCTTTGAACCCGGAAGAAGGCGCGGAGTCTTTTCTTTTCCGGCTGAGCGCCGCGGCCAGCGGGATGAGAATCATGAGCGCCGATCCCGCTAGGAATCCGATCCAGCCGGCCCGGTTCCCGGTGAGGAGAAGATAAAAAATCCCGAGCCCGAAGGAAACCGCCAGGAAAATCCGGGTGAGAATTTTCTCCCGGGCCGTCCCCGAGGCAACCAGGAGCGGGAGGACGGCGGCCAGGTATTCCGCGGAGAAATTGGAAAGCCCGAGGGTGGAAGCGGGATCCTTGGCCCCGTAGCGGTCCATCCCGATCGGGAGGATCTCAAAAAATTGCAGGATCCCGATCAGGGAAATCCCGGCGACCGGGACGGCCAGGGATAGGGTGAGTTTTCGGAAACCCGGGCCGGGGAAAGAGAAATAAGTCAGAAAGAAAAAAACGAGACCGGGAGCGAGATTCATCAGTTCCATCCCGGAGACGGACCGGCTTTCAGCCCCGAGGGCGGAAAGCCCGGCGAACCCCAGGAACCCGAGCAGGGGAAGGCCCGCGGAGGGAAGACCGACCCGTGGTGAGACCTCGATCGAGAGGGCCAGGGAGCAGGCCCCGAGGGTGGCCAGGACGCTTAAAAACGCGATCTTGGTGACGGAGAATTCAAACCCGACGAAAAAAAATGGACTGGTGGCCGCCGCGAACAGGATGATGAAGACGGCCGCGGATTGGAAAATCTGGGGACGGGAGGTGTTCATAAATGTCTAATTCCTAATCAAATCCCAATGACCAAGCACCAAACAAATACCAGCGAGCTTATATCGGGTCAGTTTCGGTGCCGGTGTCAGCAAACTTTGAACTTTGGCCTTTGCGCTTTGCCCTTTGCTCTTCGCTTTTCGCGCCTTACACCTTACGTTCTTCGCTCTGCCCTATGCCCCATACCCCATGCTTCTT
>JAPLJL010000226.1 GCA_026388615.1 Pseudomonadota bacterium
TTATTATCTCCGGGGCAACGGCAGCAAGAACCTGGCCCGGATGAGGATCCGGACGCCAACCTTCGCAAACATCCCGGCGCTTTTGGCCATGCTCCCGGGAGCCGAACTTGCCAACGTGCCGGTGATTACGCTTTCCATCGACCCGTGCATCAGCTGTACGGAAAGGTAGCAAATGCTCAAGTTCATCGGCAATATTTTACAAAACCTGACCCATAAGCCGGCGACCCGGCCTTATCCTTTCGAGAAACGCGCGCCTATCGCCGGTAACCGCGGGCATCTGATCATTGATCCGGCTGTCTGCGTTTACTGCGGCTTGTGCTCCAAGCGCTGCCCCTCCCAGGCCCTGGCGGTTACCCGCAAGCCCAACCCCAACAGCTGGACGCTCGATCCCTATCGATGCATCCTCTGCGGCTACTGCGTGGAAGTCTGCCCCAAGCATTGCCTTTCCCTCAAGCCGGAGCACGGCGACTATTCCGCTCCCAATTCACTCTGATTCGCTGAGTTTTTAAGGACAGGCCTTAATCCTCTCCCCTCAGGGGAGGGGAAGGGTGAAAAAAAACTTTTTCTGGAAGGTTAAGTTTGAAAATAATTATCTTCGTAGTCGCATCCCTGGGAATAATCGCTGTTTCCTGGCCTTCGCTCCGGAACCCGCGTTCGCACGGCTTCTTCCGTTTCTTCGCGTGGGAGGCGATCCTGGGCATGATCCTCCTGAACCTGGAGGTCTGGTTTAAAAACCCGTTCTCGGTCCCGCAGATAATATCCTGGGTTCTGCTGATCATTTCCGGATTCCTGGTGATCCACGGGGTCCATCTGCTCAGAGTCGTCGGGAAACCGAGGGACGCGCTGGAAGATACCACCAAACTGGTTTTACAGGGCGCCTATAAATACATTCGTCATCCGCTTTATTCCTCTCTGCTTTTCCTGGCCTGGGGGGTGTTTTTCAAGAATCCAGATTTTTTGAATGTCACGCTGGTGGCGATGGCCACGTTGTTTTTGGCGGCCACGGCCAGGGCGGAGGAAGCCGAAAACCTGCAGAAATTCGGCGCTGAATATGCCGACTACATAAAGAAGTCAAAAATGTTCGTTCCGTTCGTGCTGTAGTCGTATTTTTTATATTTCCAGAACTCGAAACTCGAAACCAGAGACTAGAGACTGAAGCAAGTCATTAAAAGTTGCTGATGAAAGTAGTCCTCCATATCTGTTGCGGGGTGTGCGCGGCGGGGGCGGCGGAAAGGCTCCAGGCCGAGGGCCATGAGGTTATCGGTTTCTTCTCCAACCCCAATATTTATCCCGAGGAGGAATATCGGAAGAGGCTGGCGGTGGCCCGGGAAACCTCCCGGCTGTTGAACTTCCCTTTGCACGAAGGTTCCTCCCTGGCGGAAGCCTGGCGGGAGAAAATCCGCGGGTGGGAAGACGCGCCGGAAGGGGGAGGACGGTGCGAGATCTGCTTCCGGATCAGGCTGGAGGAAACCTTTAACTTCATGAAAGACCGGGGCGCGGACGCTTTCACCTCCACCCTGACGATCAGCCCGCAT
>JAPLJL010000210.1 GCA_026388615.1 Pseudomonadota bacterium
GCATTTGGGCTTGGGCATTTGAACTTTTATCCTATGCCCCATGCCCTATGCTGCGGCTTACTCTTTAGGCCCGAACAATGCTCTCCACTGGTCAAGTATCTCGGGCCCGATGACGGGCATCAGGGTCCGGATCGCCCCGAGGGAGGTTCCCAGGATCCCGGGAGCCATGACGCTCTGGCCGACGACATGAAATCCTTTGATCGGGGTTCGATGCAGTGCCGCCGTCCGAAATTTCTGTTTTACCGACCGCATTATCCCATAGGCTGAGCCTTCCGGGCTGGAGGCCAGGTCGCGTAACGTCAGGGGCGTGAAGACGTCCAGCACCCGGGCATTTTCACAAGGTCCTAAAATTTTCCGGGATTCCTCCAGCAATTGCCGGGCTTCATTATTTTTCGCGGCTTCATATTCCCCGTCGCGATGACCGGAAAAGGTGTTTTCCCATTGTTTCCACTGTTGGAAATCGCTGCGCCGGATCACGGTCAGAATGTTCCAGTCCGGTTTGCCTGTACGTTTCAACTGGATGAAGGAAGCGTCTGATAAATCCTCGTTTTCCACCCGCAGGTTGTAAATGTTGTAAGGGACCGGGCCATGGTCCGACTCGGGGATGCCGGCCTGCAGGCAGACGACCCCCGGGGTTTCTTCCAGGGCCTGGATTCTTCTCCGGTATTCCGGCAGGCAGGAGCCTTCCGGGATCAGGGCGAGTGCGATTTTGGGGTGAACCGCCGCGACCACCAGGGGGGCCTGAAGCTCCCGTCCGGATTTGAAAGTTACGCCCTTTACGCTTTTATCCGCGAGCTTAAGTTTCACCGCTTCCTCGCCGGTGATGATGGTTCCGCCCAGCTCCCGGAACCTTTCCGCGCAGATCTCGGCCATCCGCGCGCCGCTGCCCGAGATCCGCCAGGAGGAGAGCAGGTAAGAAGCCAGGGCGGTGCTCCAGAGATACAGGGGGCATTTATCGGGGGGGACCCCCACGGAGGCCGTGATGACCGAAAGGACCTGGCGCAGCCGGCTGGAACAATTTATCTCCTTTAAGAAGCCGTTGACGGGATGGAAATCCTTTTTCAGGTCGAAGGTCATGGATCGGCCGGACAGGACATCCAGGGAAGACAGGCGCGCCGCGCTGAGGTTGACGATCTCGAGGACCTCGGTGATCTGCTTTTGCTCGGAGGGGAAGGCCGCCCGGAGGTGTTCGGCGAAGGCTTCCAGGCCCGCGGGCAGGTCAAAGACAAAATCGTCCAGATAATAGCGGTCGGTCACGCCTCCGGCGCCCAGCGGCTCCAGGGAGATTCCCGGCAGGATGCCTAAAAATTCAAAGATGCGATGCAGGGGCTGGCCGGGTCCCAAAGCGCCGAGATAATGGATACCGACTTCGCAGTCAAATCCCCGCCGGGTGTAACCGCGCATCAGGCCGCCGGCCAGTGGATTTTTTTCCGCCAGGGTCACCCGGTAGCCGAATTTAGCCAGGGTGATGGCCGCGGTCATTCCTCCGATCCCGGAGCCGATGACAATCGCTTTTTGGTCGGGAATTTGAGTAACCATTAACCCCGCGCTTCCATGGCGGTGATCTGGGGTCCCAATCCTAAAATCAGGATCCCCTTTTTCTCCAGGACCAGATCTTCGGCGCCGGTCAGGGAACGGGGGATTTTTCCATTCGCGATCAGCCGGACCGCCAGGACCGAAGCGATGGCGGCCGCCGCCGCATATTGGCCGGTATAGCGCCGGTAATCGATCACGGGACCGGGAAAACCGGTGAGGGACAAAAAAATATTCATCTGTTCCCGGGCCCGGGCGTCATCGGCCCCGGGGATCCCGGCAAAAAGCACGCCGTATTTTCCCCGGATTATTTCCAGACCCCCCAAAGCGGAAACCAGGGATGCCATGGCGGCCCCGGCATTATGACCGGAGGAAAAAAACAATGACTTCATTCTGGTTCCGGACTCTGCTTCCGCGGGGGTGACAATTAACGCCCCGCCTCCGTCTGACGCGACGGCATCGCCGGCTACCGAGGCATCGAGCCGGGGGGAAAAGAGCGGATGGGTTTCCTCCGCGCCCAGCACGATGCTGAATTTGCCCGCGGGTGAGAACAGGCTGGCCATGAGCAGGGCCTGTTCAAAGGAGTAATCGCCGCAGGCGGCGGTCAGGTTGGCGCCGGTGGCCTGAAACCATAAGGCGACTTGCCCGGCCGGGGCGTTATGAACCGATCCGATAAAGTCCGTGGGGCTGGACGAACTCTCCTTGGTTTCAAAAAGCTTCATCAGGAAATCGTAGGTTTCCGATAAGGGGCCCCAGGCCGTTCCGAAAAATACCGCGGCGGGATTTTCTTTGAGGGCGGCGTCAAGCTGCGCCGCGGCCGCCAGCGACAACGCCAGGCGCGGAAGGCGCTTGAGCCTCCGGATCGCGCGGACCGGCAGGTCTTTCACAATTTCCTCGTCCCTCAGCATTCCCGCCGCGGAATTTCCCGAGATGAATTTATCCAGGGTGGGATTAATGCCCCCGGCTCCGGTCAGGCAGGAAGATCCCCGGACCCTCAGGGCCGGGAGCGCGAAATTCCTGGAAGCGGACGTTGTTTCACCGGGTGCCGTGATCACCAGGGCCGCGTTATTTCCTCCAAAGCCGAAAGAGTTTGAGAGCAGACGATGGAGGGGGCGGAAATGAGGCTGGGGCCGGGGTGAGATGCCGATCCGGGGATCGGCTTCCCGGAAGCCGGCATTCGCCGGGACGATTCCCTGCTCGAGGCCCAAAGCGCACACCGCGGCATCAATGGCCCCGGCGGCGCCGAGGGAATGACCGGTCATGCCCTTGAGGGAGGATAATTCCGGAATGGTCTTTCCAAAAAGCTTTTTGATCGCGGTGGTCTCGGCCGCGTCATTATCAATGGTGCCGGTCCCGTGAAGATTGATGTAGTCGATATCCTCAATGGCCAGGCCGGCATCAATGATGGCCTCCCGCATCGCGGTGAAAGCCCCCGCCCCATCCGGACGGGGAGCGGTGGCATGGTAGGCGTCGCAGGAAAGCCCGCCCCCGGCCAGGCGGGCGATGGCGTTTTCCGGGGCCGGCCCGGCCCCGACCAGCAAAAGCATGGCCGCGCCCTCTCCCAGGGACATGCCGGCGCGGTTTTTATCGAGCGGACGGGCTCCCTGGGGGTCCAGTAATTGGAGTGAATTGAAACCGAAATAAGTAAACCGGCACAGCCCATCCGCCCCCCCGGCCAGGACCCGGAGCGCGATCCCGCTGCGGATGAGCGCCAGGCCGAAAATCAGGGCCGCCGCGCCGCTCGAACACGCGGTCGAAATCGTGAACGCGGGTCCGGGGCATTTCAGTTCCCGGGCCAGGCAGGTCGCGACCGTGCCGGCCCCATGCCAGCGGTAGGCATCGGGGTGAGGGTTTTTCTCCCGTAATAACAGTTCGGTTTTCGGCATGCCGCCGGTGGTGACGCCGATCACGATGGCATCCGGAGGCGTGTTTTCCCGGGCCAGGGCTTCCCGGGCGGCCCGGAGGGCTAAGGCATGGGTGCGGGGAAGGTCGGGGTCGAGACCGAGGCCGGGATCAGGATGGATTTCACCGGCCGGGAAGGGATTGGCAACCGGAAACAGGCTTAAGGGCCGGAGGCCGCTTTTCGCGGTTCTGATGGCTTCGAGATTTTCCTGGACACCGGTTCCGACGGGGCTGATGATCCCTATACCAGTAATAAAAACATTGGCAAAGGTCATCTACTGCTTATTGGGTGCGGTGCGCGGCGATGTATTCGGCCAGGGATTTTAAATTGGCAAAAACTTGCTTGCCGACTTCCTTGCTGTCGATTTTCACCCCGTAGTCCTGCTCGATCATGACGACCAGCTCGAGGATATCAATGGAATCAATGCCTAACTCTCCTCCGACCAGGGGGGCATTAATATCAATGCTGTCCGGGTTGACCTCCGGGAGGTTTATCGTCTCGACCAGTTTTTTCTTGAGTTCGGCGATCAGTGCTTCCATCAGATTTCTCTGCGGGACGGGTCAGGCCTTCTTTTTTTTCAGGATATATTCCGCGATCAGCCGGATATTGGTCAGGTTGGGGTAATCTTCCTCGTCAATGACGACCCCGCATTCATCCTGGAGGACCAGGACTACGGTCGTGAGCTCCATGCTGTCAATCCCCAATTCATCCACCAGGTTGAGATCGATATCAAAGGTTTCGCTGGTTATATCCTCCAATTGCAGCTCGGAGATAAGAACTTGAGCGACCTTTAGGGCCATGGCTTTTAAATCTTTATTTAAAGCGGTTTTTCCCATTACTTCGTCTCCTTGAATTCCCGTCGTCCTTATCTTTCCGGCAACTTGATGATGTGATTTTAAGATTGCCCTTTCATAAAATGTTGATTATAGGGGTTTAGAATATTTTTTCAAATCCCGGAAGGCTTCGGATGATATCGGCTTCGCCGCCCGATCTGAAAACCAAAGAAACCAAAATATGGGAATGTTTTTTCTGTGGTCTGCGGTCGTTACTACCTAACAAATCGCGGCATTTATTCTTTTTTTGGGGTGGTTTTTTAATCCTTCGAAGCAGCATTGCTGCGAAGAATGGACGCTGCCCCTTACTTTGCAGCTTTTTTCTTTTTTTGGGGGAAGGTTTCGCTCCTCGCACTCTTTTAGGCGTAAGGCGTAAAACGTGAGACGTAAAGGGTTGGCAATCAAAAACAAATGTTTGGTGTTGGTTTTTAAAGAAGCCCGGCTTCCGGCCCCGCTTCCAGCCCGTAGACCCTACAGGTCGGAGACCGCCCTGGATTTCGTGATCGCGGAAATTGTGAGGGGAGCGGGACCTTCCCCCCAAAAAAAGAAAAAAGCTACATCGAGATTGCTTCGCCTGTCTCTCGCAATGACAGATTTAAGCGGCGGTCGGCGGTCGGTGGTCTGCGGTCGTTACTACCTATGACCCATGACCCATCACCTTTTTTTGGAAAAATAATCGTTGATTTCCCCGTAGAGATCCCGGAGCTTTTCCGCCGGCACGGCGCAGAAGCTGAAGGGGTTCTCGGTGAAGTGGATCTTTTCCAGGTCGGCGAGCGGCCCCGCGTATTCCTCCCGCTTTTTCAGGTCGTCATAAAGGGCCGAGCCCGGGAGGGGGCAGTAGAGGCTCACGCAGACCTTGTCGAGCTTCAGGCTCCGGGCCAGGGTGAACGTCATCTCGATGTCCTCGCGGGTTTCCCCCGGGATGCCGATCATGAAAAATCCCGAGACCTTGACGTGTTTTTGGGCGAGGCGGACGGCGGCTTTGATTTTTTCCAGGTCGATTCCCTTCCGGAGGGTCGCGAGGCTCCGCGGGGAGCCGGACTCGATCCCGAAATCCACCTGGACCAGTCCCGCCGCTTTCTCGGCCCGGATTTCCGCTTCATCGATCCGGTCCACCCGGGTGTTGTACTGCCACTTGATCTTCAACCCCTGCCTGCGGATTTCCGCCGTGAATTCCCCCGCCCAGGCGGGATCGAGGTTCAGGATGCTGTCCTTGAACCAGATCCCCTCGAGGGAATATTTTTCCCGGAGCCCGGCCATTTCCCGGACCACCCGCGCCGGGCTCTTGATCCGGAACTTCCTGCCCATGGTCAGGTGGACGGCGCAGAAGGAGCATTGATAAGGACAGCCCCGGGAAACCAGCATGGAAATCCCGCGGAGGCCCCGCAGGCTTTCGTTGTATTGCACGTATTTTTCCACCGGGAAGGCGTCGTAGTCGGGCAGGGGGAGGAAATCCAGACAATCGATATTCCCTCCCTTGTTCGGGAGCGCGGCACAATCAATATTCCCTCCCCCTTGAGGGGGGAGGGAGAGGGTGGGGGTGACGATTTGTTCTTTCACCCTCCCCTTCATCCCCCCTGGCCGGTTTTGCCCGGCTCGGGCAGGCTCCCCTCGGGGGAGGGGAGATTTTAAAAGGTGTTCTCGGGAAGATTTCGAAAGGAGTCCCGGGATCCCGTCCGGCTCCGCCCCCGCCAGCAGGGCCGCGAGGGCCGTTTCCCCCTCGCCCCGGACGATGAAATCGATATTTTCGTCCGCCAGGCAGGTTTCCGGCGACACAGTCGGGTGCGCCCCGCCGGCGATCACGGTTGTTTCCGGCCGGGCCTGCTTCACGATCCGGGCCAGGCGCCGGGCCGCGGGAAAAAGCGGGGTCATCGCCCCGATCCCGACCCGGGCCGGGGATTTTTCGCGGAGGATTTCCGGAAGCTTTTCCTCGGGGATGCCGAGGCCGACCAGGTCCAGCACCTCCGTCCGGAAGCCCTGGCCTTTCAGCCAGGCGGCGAGCGCGGCCAGGCCGAGCGGGGGTTCAAAAGGGTGAATATACATGTTCCCGCCCGCGATCCAGCCGCCGAAGCGCTCGCGCCGGTCCGCGAGCTCACCCGGGGTGAAATAGGGAGGATTGATCAGTAATAAATCAAGCATTCCTTGATCCGTTAGGTTCTGGGTTCACGGTTCAAGGTTCAAAGTTTTAAAGATAAAAGGCAAGTGGCCAGAGGCGTGAAACTCATAATGCATAGGGCAGGGAGCAAAGCGTAGGGTCCAAGGGTTCGAGGGTTCCAGGGTTCGAGGGTCCATCATGACGACCGCCGACCGCCGCTTAAATCTGTCATTGCGAGCGACAGCGAAGCAATCTCGATGTAGCTTTTTTCTTTTTTTGGGGGGAAGGTCCCGCTCTTCTCAAAAAGGTTAGACGTTAGAAGTTAGATGGTAGACGAGGGGAAAAATATATTAATTCATCAAACATATGATACCTCTTACTTCTCACGTCTCACGTCTTACGTCTTACGTCTCACGTTGTTTCGTGTCGCGGAGACCTTCCCCCCGGGCTTTCTGGAAAACCAAGAAAAAGCGTCGCATTTCATATTCGCGGTAAAGACTGCGGCTACCTATTTCCTTTGAGCTTTGACCTTTCACCTTTGACCTTTCACCTTTGACCTATCACCCATCACCCATCACCTGATTCATCCTTTAAATGATATTGATAAATGAAGAGGCAATCTGAAATTGGGGCCGTATTTTTCTCTGCCTCTCAGCTCTTAGCTGTTACCCCTTACCCCTTACGCCCTCCGGGCCCGCTTCCAGCCCGTAGGGCCTACAGGCCGGAGGGTAGGCCCATACGGGCCGGAGGCCTTACGCCTCACGCTTAACTTTTCTCGCCTCTTAGCTTTCAGCTCTAAGCTATTTTTCAAGCAAAACAGGCGTTTAGGTATAAAAGTGTAGAATTTACCATATATTGTGTTTTACTATTTGCAAAATACAATATCCGGTATTATAATCGGTGGCAAATGGAGCCCCAAAATTGGAGTTGGGGGTCATCTATTTGGCTTTCAGCGGGCGGAACCCGCCGAAGCTAACCCTCTTTCTCTAAGGCTATTGAGGGTTGCCTGTATGAATAGAATCATTTGTAGGTAACCCCGTGGTTTTCTGCGAAGGCGGGTAAATCTAAGAGGGGGAAAAATGCGTCTTAAAAAGATCGAACTGAACGGATTTAAATCCTTTCCCGACCGCACGGTGATCCAGCTGGAAAGCGGGATCACGGCCCTGATCGGCCCGAACGGCTGCGGGAAAAGCAACATCATAGATGCGATCCGCTGGTGCATGGGGGAAGCCAACACCCGGAAGCTCCGGGCCAACCTGCTGGAGGATCTGATCTTCAACAGCGGGAACGGGCACAAGCCGGAAAGCATGGCCGAGGTGACTCTGTATCTCTCTCCCGAAAACGGGGGTTTTCCCGCCGCCTTTTCTGCGGAAGAGGAAGTCACCGTCCGGCGGAGGATTTTCCGCGACGGGGTCAGCGAATACACGCTCAACGGCTCGGTCT
>JAPLJL010000006.1 GCA_026388615.1 Pseudomonadota bacterium
GGGGTCTCCCTGGCTAATCTCGCCACCAAGGTCATGTGCGGCCAGACCCTGAAAGAATTGAACTTCACCAAGGAAGTTAAGATCAACCACGTAGCCGTGAAGGAATCCGTTTTCCCCTTCATCCGCTTCGCCGGGGTGGACACCATCCTGGGCCCGGAAATGAAATCCACCGGGGAGGTCATGGGGATCGACTCCACCTTTGAAATGGCCTACGCCAAGAGCCAGATCGCGGCCGGGACCAACCTGCCGCTCTCCGGAAATGTTTTTATCAGCTTGCGGGACAAGGACAAACGCCCGATGATCTCGGTCGCCAAGCGCCTTTCCGACCTGGGATTTCAGATCCTGGCCACGGAAGGAACCGCCGAGATTTTCCGGATCAACGATATCCCGGTCAAAGAGGTATTAAAGGTTTCCGAAGGCCGCCCCAACATCACCGATTACATCAAGAACCGGGATGTACATCTGATTATCAACACCCCGAGCGGGAAAACCCCCAAGCAGGACGAAGTCGCCATCCGCACCAACGCGATCGCCTACAGTATTCCCCTGATCACCACCACCGCCGGGGCCGCCGTGGCCGTGGGGGCGATCGAGGCGATGCGAAAAAAAGGCCTCACCGTCAAGACCATTCAGGAATACCACTCCGAAATCCCCAAGACCTAGAAGTCTATCTGGTCTATCTGGTCTATCTGGTCTATCTGGTCTATCTGGTCTATCTGGTCTATCTGGTCTATCTAGTTTATTTCGTTAATTTGGTTAATTCTTTTTTTTATTTTGTTTCCATTCGTCAATCGTCAATCTAAAATCGTCAATCAGGAAGAGAAGATATTTATGAAGATCCAAAAGCAACTAATGCCCCCCTGCGGGCTTTACTGCGGGGTCTGCGGGATCCTGATCGCCGACCGGGATAATAATCAGAAATTTAAAGAAAGACTGACGACCGTTTACAACCTGCCGGTGGAGGAGATCCAATGCCAGGGCTGCCGCTCAAACCAGGTTTTTACTTACTGCCAAGCCTGTCTGATCAAGGATTGCACTCAGCAGAAAGGATATGAGGGTTGCCACCAATGCCAGGATTTCCCCTGCGAGTATATCGAGAATTTTCCTCTGCCCGTGGGAAAAAAGGTTATTCTCCGGGTAGTACCGAGGTGGCGTGAAATCGGAACCGAAAAAGTTATAGAGGAAGAAGAAAAGCGATATGTCTGCCCGAGCTGCGGCTACAAACTATTTCGAGGTGCGAAAACCTGCCGGAACTGCAAAAAGCCGGTGGATACTGATTAAATCACAATACTTTAATCAAAACACCGAAAAGAATAACCAACCTCCAATTGAGCAAATCTCCCCTCCCCCTCTTTTACTAAAGAGGGGAAAAATATCCCCCTTTTTCAAAGGGGGATATCAGGGGGATTGAAAGTGTTTTTATTTAATTTAGAGAAATGCGAAGCATCGGCAAGCTAATGCGCTCCATAAAAACAACCAGCATATCGCTTACTTTATTACCACCTTGGCCAGGTTGGTCCGGACCGGGGAGGGAGCGCCGTTTTTTTTCGTTTTCCGGGACCGCGCGGGTTTCTTCCGGGAACGGCCGGAGCCCGGAGGCGCCACGGCGACCGCTTCCTCAAGTGTGACCAGGAAATCCCGGAAGGAATCCAGGGTCTGGATCAGCGATTCGCAGGCCGGGTTTTCAGACTTGGTTTCCAGCAACTGTCCGGCCAGTTCCACCAGGCCCACCACCCCTTTCAAGGCTTCCTCCTGGGCACGGAAAAAATGCTCCTGAATCTCCCTTAAATCCTGAACCTTAGGGTTGGCCTGCTTCCGGGCCGGACTCATTTTTCCTCCTTTTTTTGGAAAGAAAGCCGCAGGGTCTGCTCGCCGAACTCGGCCTCCTCCATCGTCAGGGCGGCCAGGGTTCGGGGCAGGAATATGTTACGTTTTACCCCCTGATACTTCAAGACCAATTCATCCCCTTTTCTCCAGAGCTCGATTTCCTCCCGCCGGGCCGCCGGGAGCTTGATCGAAAGCAGGTAGCCTCCCTTCACCCGCTTGATACTGATCGGCTGTCCATTGTACATGACCCGGGCCGGATCCTTCTCACCGAATAGGGTGTGAGCCACCTCCCGCAGGGAAGGTATTCCCAGGATTTCCCCGAAGTTGAGCGGCTGGACCAGGACCGGAAGCGGATAGAAATAGGACCGGGTCCTTTCCAGGTAGGTATTCTGAACCGCCTGCCAGGATTTCAGGGCTTCACTGCCCATCGAATCCTGCAGAACCCGGTTGACGATCACCCCGTCCACCGAGTAGCCGAAAAGGCAGAGATAGGTCAGGGCCCGCTCCGTCTCCCGGAGAACGATTTTTTCCGGGTTGGCCACCAGGCGGACCGAAGCCACCGCGGGGTTGGTCAGGATCTTGGCAGCCTCCTGGACCTCCTGGTAAAGGGTCTCGGCCGAATTGATCAGCTGGTCGTTGGGGAGCGGAACCTTGCTGATCTTCTCCGCCAGGGGCCGGAGCAGCTTGAAGAGCATCCGGTCGCGCGGGTAGAATTTTTCCATGTACCACCGGATCATGTCCGGGAAAGAAAGCATCCGGATGGTATTCCCGGTGGGGGCGCAATCAATGATCACGACTTCGTATTCTTTTTCCCGGACCAGTTGATTCAGCTTTAAAAGGGAAAAAAGCTCCTCCAGCCCGGGCAGGATCGCGAACTCTTCCGCCACCAGCTCCTCAAAACCCTGGCCCCGGAAGAAGGTGGACACGTAATTCTGGATCTCGCCCCAGTAATTGCGAAGCTCGAGGTCCAGATCGATCTCCAGGGCATCGAGCCCGGGGGCCACTTCGGTAGGAGACCCGGAAAGCTCCACCTCCAGGATATCCGAGAGACTATGGGCCTGGTCGGTGGAAATCAGGACGGTTTTGCGGCCGAGCTCCGCGGTCCGGAGGCCGGTGGCCGCCGAAACCGTGGTTTTGCCCACCCCGCCTTTACCGGAATAAAGAATGACCCGGACGTCCGGCCCCTTCTTACTCGATTTCTTCGAATTCATCTCCGGTTACCGTCAATAAGAACAAAGGACGTATCAGCTCCCCGTTGGAAGCGGATTTAATATTCCCGGTGGCCCCGGGGAAGCCTTCCACCCCCAGCAGGCTCTCCCGCAAGGATTCCCGATCCTTCACCCCGAAATTACGGGACAAGGTAATGAGCAGTCTGGTCACATCAAAAGCCTGGGCGGAAATGACGGTGGGATCTTCCCCGTAGGCCTCCTGGTATTTCTGGTAAAACTCCCGGGTCGCCGGCCGCGCGCTTTCCCGGAAAAAACCATCGGTTAAGATCGTACCATTCACGTAGGGTTTTCCCAGGCGGAGGTAGTCCGGATGATTAAAGCTGCCGGTCCCTAAAATCTTGACGTCGGTGACGCCGTAATAAGCCAGCTGGGGAGCGATCAGCCCTCCATTCCGGTAAGAATCGGGGATAAAAATCGCGTCGAAATCAATGATGGGGGTAAGCTCAATCCCGGCCTTTTCAAAGAGCTTGACCTCCTCCGGGTTGGGTTCGGAAAGCCCGGTCAGGGCCTTGATCTGGTCCCCGAAATCAGTGCTTTTGGGATCATATCCCTCCACCCCCCGGATCTCCCCTCCCCGCTTCTTTACCTCATCCCAAAAACGGAAAATAAAATTCTCCCCGTAAGAATCCTTGGGGTAAAGGATAGCGAATTTCCGCATTCCCAGGTTCTCCATTGAGTAGGTGACTAGGGATTCCACCTGCTGGGAATGGGTAAGTCCCAATCGAAAAACATACCGCCGGGACTTGGTCAAATCCTCTTTCTGGGAAAGAGAGATGAGTGGAATCTTCAAAATTTCCGCCCTTCGGGAAGCCGCTTCGGAAGTGGGAGAAAGCAACGGCCCGATAATCGCCAGGACATGGTCCCTGAGGACCAGGTTCTCTACCGCTTGGGTAGCCGCCTGGGGATCACTTTCCGCGTCCTGAATCACCACCTGGAAAGTCCCACCTTGGGGGGAATCCCCGCCAAAAACCCCCGCGGCCAGAAGAACCCCCTTTAAAGCCTGTTCCCCAAACAGCTGATAGCGTCCGGACAGGGGCACAATCAGCCCGATCCGGTTGGGATTGGCCACATTCCAGTCCTTGATGTTGGCCAGAAAGGATTCCACTTCCCCCCGGCGGTTAAAGACCGGGGTTCTTCCGAGCTCATCCGTGAGAAGTTTATCCGCCCCCTTCCAGTCCTGGCGGTTAACCTTCCGGTGGGCAAGTTCGATCAGCGCTTCCGCCAGAAAATATTCCGGGACGAGATCATTGAGGACCCGTCCCAGTTCATTTTCCGACAACTTGTTTCGGATAATTTCCACCCCTTTTTTCCGGAGCTCTTCCGCCTTCTCGTCCTCCAGCAGGGAGAGGGCGCTCTGGAGAGAAAGCAAGGCCTGGTAAAAACGGCCCAATTTTTCATAACCCTGGGCCAGGACAAAATCCAGGGCCGCCCGCTCCTTCTCCCCACCCGATTCCCGCAGTTCGGAGAGAAGGGAAACCATTTCTTCATCCCGGCCGAGCTGATGATAACAGAGGCCCTGGCGGATGAGTGCTTCCCGAACCAGGCTACTCAAAGGGAACCTCCGGACAAACTCGGAAAACAGGGTCAGGGCTTCCGGATAATTCTTTTCATTTAACCGGATCTCCCCCATCCGGAAAAAGGCCTGGTCCGCGAGCTTGCTCTCGGGATAGGTGCCCTGAAAATGTTCGAACTCCGGGTAGGCCTTCGCCCAGTTCTTGAGTTGAAACTTATCTTCAGCCCGGGCAAAATCTATCTTCGCCGCCACTTCCAGGGGGATTCTCTTTCCATTCCAGATCACCATTTTAGGCCCGCAGCCCAGGGCCCCGGCAGACAGACAAAAAGCCAGGCCCAGACTCAGAACGGGGAAAATCTTCCAGGGAAAGCGGCGGGATTTGCAACTTGACTTCAACATAGTCTTGACATAATAATCCGTAAAACCTGGGTTTCGCAATTAACCGCAAATCGTGAGTTGATGAAGAAACTTTCCGACAGTGAAATTGACGATTACCTTTGGGGGGCGGGAATGGTGGAGGTTGAAATCGAAGGCCAGGTCGCGGAAGGTGAAATCTTCGCCTTGCTGAAAAAACAAGGCGGTTTTATCGCTACCAAAATGGGGACTTATCGAGTCACGCGGGAAACGCTAAAATTAATCCTGGATCGGGGCTATCCGATTCGGGAAATAACCAAGGAGAAAAAGTGAAAATCCGTCTGGCCCTCCCTTCCGGGAGTCTCAAGGAATCCACCCTGAAGCTTTTCCGGCAGGCCGGGATCGAGATGACCGTTCGGGAACGTTCCTATATCCCCTATTTCGCCGATCCCGAGCTGGAAGGCTTCCTCCTCCGCGCCCAGGAGATCCCCCGCTATGTCGCCAAAGGGGATTTTGACGCCGGGATCACCGGCCGGGACTGGGTCCGGGAACAGGGGGTCAAGGTTACGGAAGTAGCCGAGCTTCCCTACGCCAAAACCGGACTCAATCCAGTTCGCTGGGTAGTCGCGGCGCCCAAGGATTCCTCCATCCGCACCATCAAAGACTTAAAGGGGAAGCGCATCTCCACCGAAGTGGTCAACCTGACCCGGAAATTCCTGAAGGACAATAAGATTAAGGCCGAGGTGGAATTTTCCTGGGGTGCCACCGAGGTTAAACCGCCTCTCCTCGCGGACGCGATCGTGGAACTTACGGAAACCGGGAGCTCCATCCGGGCCCACAACCTGAAAGAGCTTGCCGTGGTCATGATCTCCACCACCGTGCTCATCGCCAACCCCGTCTCTTTTAAAAATCCCGCCAAGCGCGAGAAGATCGAAAATCTGGTCATGCTTCTGTCCGGAGCCTTGGCCGCCCGCTCCCGGGTGGGGCTGAAAATGAACGTCCCCCGGGCCAAGCTCAAGCAGGTCATGTCCCTGCTCCCGGCCCTGAAGAACCCGACCATCTCCAACCTGACCGATCCCAAGTGGGTCGCCTTGGAAATAATTGCCGACGAATCCCAGGTCGGCCGGATGATCCCGGATTTAAAACGGGCCGGAGCCATGGGAATTATTGAATATCCGCTGAATAAATTAATATATTAAAGAAAAATATTTTGTATCGTCATTCCTGCGAAAGCAGGAATCCAGTGTTTTCTGAAGTCAATTTTAAAATCATACGTTTTTCCGGATCCCCGCTTTCCCGGGGATGACAAAAAGGAATAATTTTCTATGATTAGAGAACTTAAGCCCGCCGAAATCCGGAAAATCTGCGACCCCAACGACATCACCTGCCAGAGCACCAAGGAACTGGGGTCCCTGGACCGGGTGATCGCCCAGGAGCGCGCCGTCCGGGCCATCGAATTCGGTTTGGGGATAACCGAGCACGGATTTAATATTTTCGCCGCCGGGCCTCACGGTACCGGGAGGGTCACCACGGTGAAAGCGGCGGTCGAAAAACTGGCCCAGACCAAGCCCGCGCCCGAGGACTGGGTTTACGTCCAGAACTTCTCCAATCCCCTGGCCCCGGAAGCCGTCAGTTTGCCCGCCGGCAAAGGCCGGGAATTCAAACGGGACATGGAGAGTCTGGTCTCCGATCTGAAAATCGAGATTGCCCGCGTTTTCGAAAGCGATGAATACGAAAAACGAAAAAACCAGATTTCGGAAAGCCTGACCGAGGAACGAAACAAGATCGTTCATGAGATCGAAGAAAAAGCCAAAGCCAAGGGTTTTACCCTCCAGTCCACCCCGATGGGGTTTGTCGCCCTTCCGGTGGTGGACAGCAAACCTCTGACCCAGGAGGAGTTTTTCGCCCTCCGCAAGGAAAAACAGGATGAAATCAAGGAACGGCAGACCGAGCTCCAGCAGGAAATGAATCAGGGCCTGAAAAAGATCAACCGTTTCGAGCGACAGCTCCGGGACCGGGTCAAGGACCTCGACCGCGAGATCGCCCTGAACGCGGTCGGGCAGATCCTCGACGATCTCGAAGAGAAATACCAGGCCTACGCCAAAATCCCGCCCTTCCTGAAAGCGGTGAAAGAGGACATCCTTCAGAATATTGAGGATTTCCGGAAACCCGAGGAGCCTTCCCCCCTGCCCTTCCTGAAAACGTCCCCCTCCTTCGACCGTTATTCGGTGAATCTCCTGGTGGACAACGCCGAGCAGAAAGGCCTCCCCATCGTCTACGAATCCAACCCCACTTTCCCCAATCTTTTCGGCCGGGTGGACCGGAAGGCCCAGTTCGGGATGCTGACCACTGATTTTTCCATGATCCGACCGGGGGCCCTGCACCGGGCCAACGGGGGGTTCCTGATCCTGAACGACCGTGATCTTCTGTCCCGCTACTACGCCTGGGAAGGCTTGAAGCGCGCCCTCAAGGAAGAGGAAATCCGGATCGAAGACATTTCCGAACAGCTGGGATTCGCCACTACCGAGACGATCAAGCCCCAGCCCATCCCTTTCAACGTCAAGGTGATTATCGTCGGCGAACCCATGATCTACTACCTCCTTTATGCCCATGACCCGGACTTCCGGGAGCTTTTCAAGATTCATTCCGCTTTCGATTACCAGATGGAAAGAAGTCCCGAGTCGGTTTCCCTTTATGCCGGCTTTATCGCCTCCCGCTGCCGGGAATTGCACCTCCGTCACCTATCCCGCGAAGCCGTTTCCCGGGTGATCGAATTCGGTTCGGAGCTCTCCGACGACCAGGAAAAGCTCTCCACCCGCTTCTCCGATATCTCAGATCTCC
>JAPLJL010000307.1 GCA_026388615.1 Pseudomonadota bacterium
GCCCGTAGGGGCCTCCAGCCCGGAGGGAGGGTAGGAGCCTACGGCTCGGAGAGGAGGTCATAAAATGATTTTTTAAAATAAGTTGTGAACATATTGTCCCGCTTGAATATGCAGGATAATTTTGACAGATTAAAATCATTGACCATTTTTAGAAGAATTCCGGAAAATTGTGATTGCCCACTTGACAGGACTCATTCAGGTTTGATAAACCCTAATACGTTTTTATTGTATACAAAAACCTAGGAAGATAATTTAATGCTGGAAATTCGATTTCATGGTCGGGGCGGTCAGGGGGGGGTAACCTCCGCCGAGATGGTCGCCCTGGCGGCGATTGACGAGGGCAAGTACGCCCAGGCTTTCCCCAGTTTCGGGCCGGAGCGCCGGGGGGCGCCGGTTCAGGCCTTCAACCGGATCGAGACGGAGCGTGCGATCCGGGTCCGGGGGGAGATCCTTGAGCCCAACGTGATCGTGGTGCTGGACCCGAGCCTGCTGGATGTGGTGGACGTGACGGCCGGCCTCAAGCCCGGGGGCATCGCCGTGATCAACAGCCGGAAAACCCCCGCGGAGATCCGGGCCAAGCTGAAATTGACTCCCGACCAGAAGGTGGCCACGGTGGACGCTACTAAGATCGCCAAGGAGATCCTGGGGGTTCCGATCACCAATACCACCATGCTCGGAGCCCTGGTGAAGGCCACCCAGGTAGTGAAAATCGACTCTTTGCTCAAGCCCCTGGAGCACCGCTTCGGGCCTCTGACCGAGAAGAATGTCAAGGCGATGAAAGCCGCTTACGAACATACCTTGATGGAGTAAATAATGGCGGACGGACCCTTAACCTGGAAAAATTTCATCGGCGGTTTCGTGGTGGACAAGCCGGGGAACGCGGCCGAATACCAGACCGGGGGCTGGAGATCGCAGAAGCCGGTCTGGGACAATACCAAGTGCATCAAGTGCGGGGTTTGTTACATCTACTGCCCGGAACCCTGCATTCGTCAGACCGCGGAAGGATATTTCGAGTCCGATCTTTTTTACTGCAAGGGCTGCGGAATCTGCGCCCGGGAATGCTGGACCAACGCGATTAAGATGGTCCAGGAGGAAGAGGTATGAGCCACCGGACCGGACTGGAGGTTTCCCACGCGGCGGCCGAAGCGGTCAAGCTCGCCCATGTCGATGTCGTCGCCGCCTACCCGATTACCCCCAACACCCACGTCCCCGAGCGGATCGCCGAGATGGTGGCCAACGGGGAATTGGACGCCGAATTCATCCCGGTCGAGTCCGAGCATTCGGCGATGAGCGCCTGCGTCGGCTCTTCCGCGACGGGGGCGCGGACCTTCACCGCCACCAGCGGCCAGGGTCTCGAACTTATGCATGAGGTCTTGACGGTGGCCTCCTCGATGCGGCTGCCGATCGTTCTTTCCCTGGCCAACCGGGCCCTGTCTTCGCCCCTCTCGGTCTGGGGCGACCATTCCGACGTGATGGCGATCCGGGACTGCGGCTGGATCCAGGTTTTCGCCGAGAACGGCCAGCAGACCTTCGACCTGCTCCTCTGGGCCTTCCGGGTCGGCGAAGACCCCCGGGTTTCCTTCCCGGTGATCGTGAACTTTGACGGCTTCCACGTCACCCACGTGATCGAGCCGGTTTTCATCGCGGACCAGGAAGAAGTGGACCGGTACCTGCCGCCCTTCAAACCCAACGCGGTCTTGGACCCGCGGCGGCCGGTGACCATGGGGGCCTACGGCCCGCCTTTCATCTACAGCGAAACCAAGAAGGCCCAGGATTTTGCCCTGCACAAATCGAAAGAAGTCATGCTCCAGGGCTTTGCCGAGTTTGAAAAGATTTTCGGACGTAAATACAACTTCGTGGAAACCTATAAAGCGGAGGGGGCCAAGGTCCTGCTCATGGTCATCGGGAGCTTCGCCGAAACCGCGATGGATCTCGTGGACAAGCTCCGGGAAAAAGGCGAGGCGGTCGGGCTGGTCCGGATCCGGCTCTGGCGGCCCTTCCCGCAGGAAGAGCTGCGCCAGGCGGTCCGGGGGGCCGAGACCCTGATCGTGCTGGACCGGGCGATGTGTTTCGGCACGCTCGCGCCGGTGGTTTCGGAAATCAAAGCCGCCCTCTACCCGGAGGAGAAACGGCCCAAGATCGTAAGCTTTGTCGGCGGCCTGGGCGGCCGCGATATCCGGCTGGAAGAATTTGAATACATGGTGAGAAGAGGGTCCGAACTGGCGCAAAAAGGCCAGGAAGAGATCTATGAAACAATCGGAATAAGGTAAACCGCATGGAAAAATTTTCCATTTACGCCCCGCGCCTGATCAATCCGGAAGAGAACATCGCCCCCGGGCACCGGGCTTGTATCGGTTGCGGTGAGGTTCTGGCGGTCAGGTACGCCCTGAAAGCCATGGGCCCCAACGTGATCGCGGCCAACGCCACGGGCTGCATGGAGATTATTTCCTCCTGCCTGCCCACCACCTCCTGGAAGATTCCCTGGATCCACGTTTTGTTTGAAAACGCCTCGGCGGTGATCTCGGGGGTGGAAGCGGCCCGCAAGGCCCTGACCCGAAAGGGGAAGGTGCCTCCCGGCCGGGTCTACTGCCTGGCCATGGGCGGAGACGGCGCGACCAGCGATATCGGTCTCCAGTCACTTTCCGGGGCCCTGGAACGGGGGCACGATTTCACGTATATCTGTTTCGATAACGAAGCTTACATGAACACTGGGGTCCAGCGCTCGAGTTCCACCCCCTACGGGGCCTCCACCACCACCGCCCCTCCCGGCAAGGTCAGCATCGGGCAGTGGAGTCAGAAGAAAAACATGGCGGCGATCGCCGCGGCCCATAACATTCCTTATGTCGCGACGGCCTGCTCCAGTTATCCCTTTGACCTGATGGCCAAGGTGAAGAAGGCGGCCGAGGTCAAGGGCCCGGCGTACGTGCACGTGCTTTCCGTCTGCCCGACCGGCTGGAGACACGGCACGGACACCACCATCCAGATGGGACGGCTGGCGGTGGAGAGCGGGGTCTTTCCCCTTTACGAAGTGGAAAACGGCAAATACAAACTGACCTTCGATTTCCCTAAACTCCGGCCGGTGAAACCATATCTGAAACTCCAGGGCCGGTTCCGCCATTTAAAAGATGAAGAGATAGAAAAGATTCAAAAACAGGTCGACAAGGAATGGCTGAAGCTGAAATCCCTGGTGGCCATGTCTATGGAGAAAAAACCAGTTGCGGTCCCGGCCGCGATTGAAAGCAAGGGGCAGGGGGCAGGGAGCAAGGGGCAAAAAGCGAAGAGCAAAGCGAAAAAGGCCAAGCCCGCCCGCCGGCCGGGAAAAAAGCCCAAGAAAGTTTCCCGCAGAGGCAAGAAATGAAGAAAGCAGCGGTTGATAAAATAATCGATTCTTACGGGGCCGACCGCTCCCAGATCATCGCGATCCTGAACGAGGTTCAGGACGAAGAGCGGTATCTTCCCGAAGAGACCCTGAAACACATCGCGGAAAGACTGAAGCTTCCGCAGTCCCAGCTTTATTCGATTTCCACCTTCTACCGCGCTTTCAGCCTGGTCCCGAAGGGAAAGCACCAGTGCACCGTCTGCATGGGGACGGCCTGCCACGTGCGCGGGTCCGATCGGGTCCTCTCCGAGATCGAGCGGGTTTTAAAGGTCAAATCCGGCGAAACCACCAAGGATAGGGAGTTCAGCCTGGACACGGTCAACTGCGTAGGGGCCTGCGCCCTGGGACCGTTGGTGATCGTCGATAAAGAGTATCATGGCGGAGCCAGCCCCAACCAGGTCCCGACGATCCTGGGAAAATCTAAGCCCACAGTCAAGAAATGAAAAAACTAAATAACTGCGAAGCGCTGGAACAGTATCGCCAGCAACTGAAAAAGCAGGTTGCCGCCGACCAGGTGGTTATCTCCGTCTGCGGGGGGTCGGGATGCCTGGCCTTTGGAGGCGAGAAAGTCGCCGCCGCCCTGCAGAAGGAAATAAAAAAGCTCGGCTCCGGGGCGGGGAAGGTGCAGTTAAAGCTCACCGGTTGCCACGGGTTCTGCGAGAAGGGCCCGCTGGTGGTGATCCGTCCCCAGGGAGTCCTGTACACCAAGGTCAAACCTGAGGATGCCCCGGAAATC
>JAPLJL010000362.1 GCA_026388615.1 Pseudomonadota bacterium
AAAGGTGATCTTTTTTTCCTTGCCCGCGAGCCGGAGGATTTCTCCCAGGGGGCCTTTATCCGAGCGGGAAATGACATGGGCCCCGAGGTCAATCTGGAACCCATCCCGCTCGTAGGAGGTTACCCGGCCTCCCACCCAGGGGTTCTTTTCGAGGATTAAAACCCTTTTTCCCCGGGCGGAAAGGATGACCCCTAGGGCAAGTCCTCCCATCCCCGCTCCGATGATGGCGAGGTCGTATGGCGATTTAATGACATTCATATTTGGTGCGGTTTGCTTTTAGATGCTAGATTTTATCAAGATTGTATTCGTGTTTAAATAGCTAGGTAAATATTTGCTATGTGGTTTTAACTCGATTATTAAATGTCGAGCAAGCTCGACCACTACATTGAAAATATCGACATATGTATATTGTGGTTGGGGGAGTCGTTTAGATATCGATATTTATATATTGTAGTGGCCGACCTTGGTCGGCGAAGAATTTTCGTCATTGCGAGGCCTGCCCGAGCCGTCAGCTCGTGTCGGCCAGGGAGCTAAGCGACGAAGCAATCTAATTTGTAGTTAACAAGAAAAGAGGAAAAGTTGTCGAAAGGAAAGAAAAAAGAAATCAGAAGAATTACACCCGAGGAAATAATCCGGGAACTGAAAAACCGGGGAGGACAGCTCTCGGCCGCTGATCTGGCCGATGCTCTGGGCATCCCCCGGGCGGGGGCCAGGGGGCTCCGGCGGTTGCTGGAGGAGATGGTTCAGGATCGGAAGCTGATCCAGTATCAGAAGAGACGCTATGGACTGGCGGAGGAGCCGGAAAAGATCACCGGGCGGATCCGGATAAAACCCAGCGGGTTCGGATTCCTGGATGTTCCCGGAGATACCGAGAAGAAGGGCAGGTTGATCCCGTTCCGGAACCTGGGCTCGGCGCGGGATAAAGACACGGTCGAAGCGATTTTCCCCGGCCCGGGCCGGCCCGGACGCGTTCTGAAGGTGATCGAGCGGGGCAGAAAGCGAGTGGTGGGTGAAATCTTTCAGCCCGACCGCGAGGGGAAATGGTTTATTCGACCCTGGGACCCGTGCCTGCCCGAAGTCATGACTGAAGATCCCACCCCGGATCTGACTTGGAAAAGCGGGGAGATCGTCAGCGCGGAATTTCTGGATGCCGGGAAAACCCGGGGCATACTGGTCGCGCGGGTAAAAGAAAGGCTGGGGAAAAAAGAAGACCCCCGCGTGGGGATCGAAGCGATCATCGCCGAAAGAGAATTACCCGTGGAGTTCCCGGAGGAGGTTATCCGGGACGCGGAAGGGAAGCCCGACCGGGTCAGCGAAAAGGATCTCGCGGGCCGGGTGGATCTCCGCGGCGACCTGACCATGACCATCGATCCGGTGGACGCCAAGGACTTCGATGACGCGGTTTCCATCCATGCCGGGGAAGACGGCGTGAAAATCGTCAAGGTTTCGATCGCGGACGTCTCGCATTATGTCCGGGAGAGGTCGCCGCTCGATCTGGAGGCCTACGCCCGGGGAACGAGCGTTTATTTGCCGGACCGGGTGATTCCCATGCTCCCGGAAAGACTGTCCAACCGGATCTGCAGCCTGCGCCCGGAGGAGGACAGCCTGACTTTGACGGCGGAGATGCATTTTGACCGGACCGGCCTGGTGCAGCGCTCGGAATTTTATCCGAGCGTGATCCACAGCAAGGCCCGGCTGAATTACGGCCAGGTCCAGGAGGTCCTGGACGGGAAGCTTAAGCTCCGGGATGAAATTGACGCCGCGATCAGGGAAATGGGCGAGCTTTGCAATCTACTGGTTTCTCGGCGGCGGGAGCGGGGGTCGGTGGATTTGAACCTCCCCGAGGCCAAGGTGATCCTGGATTCGAAGGGAGAGCCGGAGAAAATTGTCAGGTATCCCCGCTGGCGTTCACACCGCCTGATCGAGGAATTCATGGTCGCGGCCAACGAGGCGGTGGCCAAGCACCTGGCCCGGAAAGGTATCCCGTTGATCCAGCGGGTGCACGAACCTCCGGACCCGACGGATATCGAGGAACTCCGGGCTTTCCTGGCCGAGATCAACCTTACTCTCGGGGGCGGGGAGACTCCGCTTCCGAAAAATTACCAGGACCTGCTCGAATCAATTGCCGGCACTCCTCAGGAAACGTCGGTCAGCCGGTCGTGCCTGCTTTCCATGCGGCAGGCCAATTACAGCGCCGAGAAGGGCGGGCATTTCGCACTGAACCTGAATTATTACTGCCATTTCACCTCGCCGATCCGGCGGTATCCAGACCTCGAGGTGCACCGGATTTTAAAGCTGGCCCAGAGCGGGCAGAAGCAGACCAAGCGGAGAGAAGAGCTGGAGGTCGTCGCCCTGCATTCCTCCGAGCGCGAGCGGGCGGCGGTAGACGCCGAGAGGGCCGCGGTTTCCTATGATGGGGCGCGCTGGATTTCCAAGCACATCGGAGAGGAGATGGACGGAACGGTCAACGGTGTGATCGAAAGCGGGATCTTCATTCAGCTCAAGGAGAGCCTGGTGGAAGGATTTCTCCCGTTCCACAAGGCCGGACCGTCCGCCCGGGATCTGAAACTCGGCGATCCCCTCCGGGTCAGGGTGGCGGGGGCGGAGCCGGAGCGGGGCCGGGTGGATTTTGAAATCGCGGGGGAAAACCGGGTTTTCGGCGCGAAGATCTCCGAGAAATTCAGCCAAAGACCAAGCGAAAGACCCAGTGAAAGAACCGGTGAAAGACCTGGTGAAAGACCTGGTGAAAGACCTGGTCAAAAAACCGGTCAGAGACCCGGTCAAAGGCCAAGTCAGAAACCCCACCAAAAATCCGGCCACCATTCCAACCGGGGAAAAAGAAGAAGATAGGTTTATTCGACTGTCATCTTGATTGTCATTCCGGGCTTACCTGCCCGACGTAGCCTTAGCGAAGTTGGGACCCGGAATCCAGGTGTAGGGGAGCCCCTCGTGGGCTCCCTTATTAGGGCGGCCGTTGCCTGCCCGAGCCGGGCAAGACCGGCCAGGGAAGGCCGACCCTACATAATCATTAGTGTTTGGTTTAAAATAATAACATTGGCTTTTGTTTTGGAATAACCTTGCTGGAGGAATAACAATGATAAACACTTACACCGCTAAATACACGAAAATAGATGCCGGCTATATGGGACAATTAGTGGAATGGCCGGAGGTAATCACCGAGGGAAAAACCTTGGAAGAGTGCCGGGAAATGGTTCAAGACGCGCTTAAGGAAATGATCAAGGCGTATCATCAGCAAAAGAAGGAAATACCTTTAGGAAGAGCCCTGCTTGAACAGATCC
>JAPLJL010000411.1 GCA_026388615.1 Pseudomonadota bacterium
AAAAGATCGAGTCCCAAACGGAATCGGACCTGGTGGTCCTGAATCCCAGCGCCGGTTCGGAAAAATCCGACCCGGAGTTTCAGCGCTATCTCGAGGGAATCTCCCGGATGATCAAATCCGCCTGGGCCTATCCCGCAGTCAAGCCCCGGCAGCAGCTGATCGTGAGCATCAAGATCCGCGCGGACGGTCAGGTCACGGACGCTAAGATTGAACAAAGCTCCCAGGATCCGGCCTACGACGCCTCGGCCCTTCGGGCCATCCAGAAGGCCAACCCGCTCCCACCCCTGCCCTCGCTCCGCTATGGACGAATCCTGGAAATCGGGTTACGTTTTTAGAAACCAAAGGAGGAGATAATGGAAAATCGATCAAATTCTCTCCCGACGAACCCCAAATGGAATCTCCGGAAACTTCCCGGGTTATTCCTTTTGGCTGTCCTGTTTGTCCTCGGGCCCCTGGTCCTGTCCCCCCTAGCGGAAAAGGTCTATATCGATATTGGAAGCCCGGGAGCTAAAAAGTTCCCGATCGCCATTCCCGCTCCGGCTCCGACCGCCAACGCCCCCGCGGCCCTGGCGGAGAAAATCGCCTCGACCCTGAAATTCGATCTCGAGCTTTCCGGCCTCTTCAAGATTCTTCCCCCCGAGTCCTACCTGAAACCGGGGCTCCCCTCGGGGACCGAGGATTTTGCCTCCTGGCGTACGATCGGGGCGGAGGGCCTGGTCCGGATTAAATACGCTCAGAAGGACCAGAAGCTCTCCCTCACCGCCGAGATCTACGATCCGGTCCAGGGTCTTTCTCTCTCCGGAAAGGTTTTCACCGGCACCCCCGAGAGCTCTGCGGCCCTCACCCACCAGGTCGCCAACGAGGTGGTGCGGGCCTTCACCGGCACCCCCGGCCTCTTCGGCAGCCGGATCGCCTATGAATCCAACCGGGGCGGGCGCAAGGAAATCTTCATTTCCGATCTCGATCAAACCCACGAGCTGCAGATTACCAGCAATCGCCGGCTCAATTTGAGCCCGTCCTGGTCCCCGGACGGCTCCCAGATTCTTTATACCTCGTATCTCAAGGGCAACCCTGACCTGTACCGCTACGACCTCCGGGCCGGCAAGTCGGAAAGCATCGCCCACTTCCCGGGCCTGAACCTGGGGCCGGTCTTTTCTCCGTCTGGCAAAGAGTTCGCCCTGACCCTTTCCCGGGATAACGACGCAGAAATCTACGTGCATAAACTGTCCAGCAAAGAAATGACCCGTCTGACCAATAACCAGGTGATCGACGTACAGCCCTCCTATTCCCCTGATGGGAAAAAAATCGCCTTTACCAGCTCCCGGGCGGGCTCTCCCCAGATTTACGTCATGGATTCAGATGGGAAGAACGCCACCCGGCTGACCTTCCAGGGCTCCTACAACTGCTCTCCGGCCTGGTCCCCCCGGGGTGACCGGATCGCCTACACCCGCCAGGAAAATAACCGTTTCTCGCTCTTCACCATCAAGCCCGACGGCACGGAAGACACCCTCCTGGTGGGGGACGCGGGCAGCAACGAAGACCCGGCCTGGTCCCCGGACGGGCGCCTGATCGCTTTCGCCACGAACCGCACCGGCGACTATGACATCTGGGTGGTGAATTTCGACGGCAGCACTCCCCGGGCGCTGATCACCCGGAAGGGATCGAACGAAACCGCCCCGGCGTGGTCTGCGGTTTCTCCCTGAACCGGTCCGGAAAATGATTGTCAATATATGTTAAGATGAAAAAGAGGAAACGCTATGACTGTTAGCAAGCAAATTGCTGAAGTTAAAAAGGAGGGTGGGATGAATTTTTACCAAAAGAGAATGTTTGGGTCTCTTTTAGTTACCCTGGGAGTCGCGGCGCTGGTAATCCTCTCCGCCTGCGCCAAACCCCCGATCAAGGAAATCGCCACCGCCGAAGCAGCCCTGGAAAAGGCGCGCACGGCCGAGGCTCCCACCTATGCCCCCGAAACCTTCAAGAGCGCCGAGGAGATGCTCGCCCAGGCCAAGACCGAGATGCAGAATAAAAAATATATCCCCTTGACGATGCCGATCCTCCCCAGTATCCATCCGTTTCGCGATATACGACCGGATCAGTCTTTGCATCGCCGTCAAAATCACATGGGATTGCCGTAAAATCAGGGCCGCCCAG
>JAPLJL010000003.1 GCA_026388615.1 Pseudomonadota bacterium
CGGAACCCCTTTGGCCCGGGCGGTGGTGATGAAATCCTGGTGATAGACCTCGAGGAAGGAACCGCGGAGGAAGAGGGCGAAGAAGGCTACCGAGCCAAAGGTGATGACAAAAATCGGGAGGAGCAGGTGGCGGGCGAGGTCAAAAAACTTTGCCGAAGGGGTAAGCTGGGAATAAAAGATTGAGTGGATACCGGAAATGGGCAGCCAGCCGAGTTTCAAGCCGAAAAGGATAATGAGGAGCAGCGCGACAAAAAAACTCGGGGCGGCAAAGCCGAGAAAAGAAAATGAGGTCAGGGCCCGGTCAAAGAACGAACCCGGCTTTAAGGCTGAGAACAGTCCGGCGGGTATGGCCAGGATGAGGGTTAAAAGCAGGGCCAGGCCGCTGATCCCGATGGTGATGGGGAGGCGCTCCCCGATCTTCTCGATTACCGGACGATGGTCGGTGGAGAAAGATTCCCCGAAATCCATTCGGCCGAACCTTTTCAGCCAGTTCAGGTATTGCACGTGCAGAGGGCGATCCAGGCCGTAAAAGGTCCTGAGTCTTTCCCTGACTTCGGCTGTGGCCCGGGGATTTAGCTGGGTCTGGAGGTCGGTCGGCTCGCCCGGGGTCAAATGCAGAATCAGAAAGGAAATCACCGTAATGCCCAGAAGAATGGGGATAAGGGTGAAAAGCCTTTTCACCAGATAATTCAGCATAATTATTTGAAATCTATCACTTTCTCTTGTTAATGGCAGCAACATTATATACCTGAATAGGTGATTTTGGCTACCTCTGGCGATCTTAGGGGTGGTTTGACTTATTGAATCCGGAATTTTAAGATCGTCAATATTTCTCCAGTTGAAAATGGAGGCCGGAAGGATGAGAGAAGACAACCTGGCGGGTATGATTTTCAAACGGGTGCAGAGGTTCGAAACCCGGACCTGTTTGATCAACAAGGAAGCCGGGAGATGGAGGGAAATTCCCTGGGCCGAAGTCGGAGAGGAAACCAGCACTTTCGCCCACGGTCTTATGGCCCTGGGACTCAGGAAAGGGGATGGTGTATCCCTGCTTTCCGAGAACCGGAAGACCTGGCTTTATGCGGATTTCGGTATCCTGGCCGCCGGGGGTGTCACTGTTACTATCTATCCGAGTCTCCTGGCGGACGAGGTTGCCTATATCATTTCCAATTCCGATTCCCGAGTGGCGGTGGTTTCCACCCAGGAACAGCTGGACAAGGTGCTGGCCCACCAGAATGATCTCCCGAAGCTGGAAAAAATCATCGTTTTTGATGAATACCGGCAGAAAGGCGATCCCCGGATCCTGAGCTTTTCCATGGTCCAGGAAATGGGCCGGGTTTTCCGCCTGAAAAATCCCCAGGAGCTTGATCGCCGGATTGAATCCATCGAACCCGAAAACCTTTCCTCCCTGGTCTATACCTCCGGGACCACCGGCCCCCCGAAAGGGGCGATGATCACCCACGGGAACATTCTTTTTGTCGTTCATTCCCTGCAACAGGTGATCTCCCTGAATGAAAGGGACCGCACACTTTCTTTTCTTCCTTTCTGCCACGTTTACGAACGGATGGGCGGAACCTTTACCTCCCTCAGCCAGGGGGTGGTGATTGCCCTGGCGGAGTCGTTCGACCGGCTCGCGGCAAACATGCAGGAGATGAAGCCAACCATGGTGCTCGGGGTTCCCCGGGTTTATGAAAAGGTTTACGGTGCGGTGATGAAATCTATCGCGGAATCCAACCCCGTCCGCCGAAGCATCTTCGCCTGGGCGCGGGAGGTCGGGGCCCAGGCCAGCCCTTACATCCTGCAGGACCGGAAGATGCCGCTGCCGCTCCGCTGGCAGTTCGCCCTGGCGGACCGCCTGGTTTTCGAAAAACTCCGGCAGAGGTTCGGGGGAAGGATCCGGTTCTTTGTCACCGCGGCCGCCCCCATTTCCAAGGAAATCATCGAGTTCTTCCATTCCCTCGGCATCCTGATCCTCGAGGGCTACGGCTTAACTGAAACCTCGGCTCCCACCAACGTGAACCGGCCCGATTGGGCGAAGTTCGGAACGGTCGGGCCGCCGCTCCCCGGGGTGCAGATCAAGCTTGCTCCGGACGGGGAAATCCTGGTCAAGGGCGGTAACGTGTTCAAGGGTTATTACCGGGACCAGGAACTCACCCGCCAGGTTTTCACCGCGGACGGCTGGTTCCGGACCGGGGACGTGGGCGAAATCGACTCGGACGGGTTTCTCCGGATCACCGATCGCAAGAAGGACATCCTCATCACCGCGGGCGGGAAGAACATCGCGCCCCAGAATATCGAGAACATGCTGAAGGTATCCAAATGGATCAGCGAAGCCATGGTTTTCGGCGACCGGCGGAAATACCTGGTTGCCCTCCTCACCCTGAATGAGGCCGAGATCAAGACCTTCGCCCGGGCGGAAAGCCTGAAGTCCGAATCCCTGAGGGAACTGGTGAATGAGCCCAAGGTTCAGGAGCTGATCCGGAAGGAAATCGACGGGAAGAACAAAGAACTGCCTTCCTTCTCCACGATCAAGAAATTTAAGGTTCTGCCCCGCCAGTTTACCCTGGAGGACGGTGAGGTTACCCCGACCCTGAAGCTGAAACGCCGGGTGATCGCGCAGAAATTCAAGGATATGATCGACGCGATGTACGAAGAGGCTTTTGATTAGTGGTCCAAAATCCGCTGAACTTTCAGGGTTCCATGTTCCGGGTTCACGGTTCACGGTTAAAACATCTTAACCTTGAACTTTAAACCCTGGAACCGTTGGTTTAAATCTCGAGGAAGTTATGGCGTTGTAGTTGCCTCATTTATGAGGCTCTTTTAAA
>JAPLJL010000066.1 GCA_026388615.1 Pseudomonadota bacterium
ATCCACCATATTCCTCCCGATACGATCCAGGCCGACCAGCCGCTGACCGTCAGCGCCGATATCATCGATTCCCAGCAGGTCGCCATGGCCATCATCAACTGGAGGGCGATCGGGGAACCGGGGTTCCGCCGGAACAAGATGGTCCTCTCCGATCCTTCCCGCCACCGTTTTACCGCCACGATTCCCGCGGCCTGGCTGACCCGCCCCGGGATTGAATACTTTATTTCCGCCGTGGATATCAACCAGGAGTTCCACTCGCTGTTCAAGGATGAGAAATTCCCCCAGCAGGTCTGGTTCGAGGGGGAAAAGCCCCGGGCCCCCGAGGCCACCCAGGCCGTCCGGGAGGAGTACGCCCTCTTCGCCGCCGAGGAGGTCATCACCGCCGCCGCCAAGCATGAGCAAAAACTGATCGAGGCCCCCTCCGCGGTCAGCGTGATCTCCCGCGAGGAAATCCAGGCCATGGGCCTGACCTCGCTCGCGGACATCCTCCGGATTGTCCCCGGGATCGAGGTCTACGAGATCAGCCCCGGATACCCGGTGGTGGGATTCCGCGGTCAGGCCAATGAAACCAACGACCTGGTCGTGGTCCTCCTGGACGGGAGGGAAGTAAACAACCCGGCCCTGGGCACCACCTTTTATTCCACCCTGCCCGTTTCCCCGCTAGAAATCGAAAGAATCGAGATCATCCGCGGTCCGGGCAGTTCCCTTTACGGCGCCAACGCCTTTTCCGGGGTTATCAACATCATCACCCAGTCGGAGAAATCCACCGACCGGATCGTCTCCGGTTACGGGGGCGGCGGCAACGGCGGCCATCCGGTTCTCGGAGCCTTCCTCCGGGCGGGGGGATTCATTCAGGCCAAAAATCATTATTACGCGAGCGGCGGCTATAAGCAGGAGGCTTTCTGGTCTACCCGCCTGGGAAACGCCCAGAAAATAGGATACGGCCGGGTCCAGTTCCAGCGCCGGTTCGACCAGGACGGCAAGATCGCTCTCAGCCTCGAGGGAGGTGTCGATTCCGGAGACTGGGATTACTTCTTCCCGCTCTCGGCCGTGGGGATGTCCGGGCAGGAGTATTTCGCCCGTCTCGGGTTCCGGGGTTACGGCTTTTCCACCCAGCTTTACTGGAACCGGCTCAACGGGAACATGAAATTCATCGACCCGGAGATCGAAGCCCTGACCCCGCACAGCTCGGTGCCACTCATCACGGATGTTCTCGATCTTTCTCTCCAGTACGATTACGATTTCGGCCGCTGGAGCCGCCTGATCGCGGGGGGAAATTTCCGGATCAACCAGTTCCAATCCTACAAATTTGACCCGACAAAAAAACAAGAGAACGACTACGGGGTATTCATCCAGGATGAGATCCGCCCCTTGTCTCCTCTGATTCTCACCCTTGGGGCCCGCTACGACGGGAGCGACACCATCAAGGAAAGAACCCCGAGCCCGCGGGTCAGCGCCACCTACATCCTGCAACAGGACCAGGCCCTCCGGGCTTCCTTCGGCCAGGCCTTCCGCAAGCCTTCTTTTCTCCAGTACGGGATGCGGATCAGGGGCCTGCAGAATACGGTTCCCCTCTCCGAGCCGATCGTGAAGGATTACACCCAGAAGGTCCAGGCCTTCGAGCTGGGCTACAGCGGAAAATTCATGAACCGGTTTAAGCCCGGGGTGGATCTTTATTACAACCGCTACAGCGACCTGATCGCTTTCCACCTGAGCCAGAATGCCTTTTCCAACTGGCAGCAGGACAGCAAGACGTATGCCATCGGAGGGGAATTGTCCCTCGAGGTCGGGATCAATAAGTATTTAAGCTCGATCGCTAACTATTCTTATAATCAGATTTACTCGGATTACTCCAATCCCGCACTGGGTATCGCCAAAGGCACCATGCAGAAAGAAGCCCCCGTCCACAAAGGCAACCTCGCGCTCAATTTCAAGTGGCGTTCCCTCTCTTCCCGCCTTTCCTTCCATTATTACGGCGAACGTACCATTCCGGATTTCCGCACCCTCGACATCCCCTCCTCGATGACCACCATCCAGAATCAAGTCCAGGTTCCGGCCTTCTACCTGATCAACCTGCGCATCGCCTATTCCCTCTGGCGGGACCGGCTGGAGCTGGGCCTGACCATGCAGGATCTCAAGGATCTTTTCACCGGCAAATCCCAGTACCAGTACCAGAGCATCTACTACTGGATGGCCAACTCGCCCACCCATGACTTCGGGGGGGAAATGGTCCGGGGATTGATCTACGGCACCCTGGAGCTTAAATTCTGAAATCGCCGCGCTTTAAACGCTTCGTTCCTTAAACCCGACCTGTCACTTACCCTAATGAAACCCGGGGCCAGGATTAAAAAAATCCCGAAACTGTCCGACGTGCAGAGCCGCCGGGATTACCGCCGGATCGGGATCACCAAGGTGGGGGTGAAAGGCCTCCGCTACCCCATCCTGGTCCTCGACCGCCAGAACGGAACCCAGCACACCATCGCCGCTTTCAACATGTACGTGAACCTTTCCCACCGGGAACGGGGCACTCACATGAGCCGTTTCATCGAGGTTCTGAACCGCCACCGGGGCGAGGTCAACCTGAAAAGCATCCCCGTCATCCTCGACGATCTGGTAAAAAAGCTTAAGGCCGAGTCGGCTCACCTAGAAGTGGAGTTTCCCTACTTCCTGGAAAAGGCCGCCCCGGTCACCGGGGCCAAGGCCATGGTCTTCTACACCTGCCGGTACCTGGCCTCCACCGTCGGTCAATCGGCTTCCCCCCGGAGCCGGGCCGGCGCGCCCCCCCGAAAGGATTTCCGGGTCGAGGTCGAGGTCCCGGTGATTTCCCTTTGCCCCTGCTCCAAGGAAATCTCCCGGATCGGCGCCCACAACCAGCGCTCCCTGGTGGCGGTCCGGGTCCGCTACTCCGGGTTCTTCTGGATCGAGGACCTGATCAGCCTGGTGGAGGAATCCTCTTCCGCCCCGATTTATTCCCTGCTTAAGCGGCCGGATGAAAAATTCATCACCGAGCAGGCCTTCGCCCGTCCCCGCTTCGTCGAGGACATCGCCCGCGAAGTGGCCTCCCGCCTGCGCCGCGATCCCAACTTCACCTGGTTCAAGGTCGAGGTGGAAAACTTCGAGTCCATCCACAGCCACAACGCCTACGCTTATGTGGAAGAAGGCAAAGCCATAGAATAGGGTTCCAGGGTTCCAGGGTTCTAGGGGTCAAGTGTTTAACAACAGGATTCTAGGGGTCTAAGGGTCAAGGGGTCGGGTTCCAAGTGAAAATTAGGAAATATCATTTTTCAAACCCTGGAACCCTAGCACCCTGGAATCCTTGGACCCTTTTTTTCTTGAACCCTGGGCCCCTCGGACCCTATTGAACATGACAAAGATCGCCGATCAGGAACTTGATAAAGCTAAAGTCCGGGTGGAGAAACTCCGCGCAGATCTGCATCACCACAACCACCGCTACTACGTCCTGGACGACCCAGAGGTTTCCGACGCTGATTACGACCGTCTCTTTCGCGAGCTCGAGGAACTGGAAAAACACCATCCCGGGCTCATCACCCCCGATTCCCCCACCCAGCGGGTCGGGGCTTCCCCCCTGGATAAATTTGCCAGCGTTCCCCACCGGATCCCGATGCTTTCCCTCGACAACTGTTTTTCCCGGGAAGAATTCGAGGAATTCGACGGCCGGGCCAAGCGGCTCCTGAACACTGGCGCTGAGCTGACCTACTTCGCCGAGCCCAAATTTGACGGGGCCGCGGTCGAGCTGGTCTACACCAGCGGCCGGCTCGCCGCCGGCAGCACCCGGGGCGACGGGGTCACCGGCGAGGATGTCACCCAGAACCTGAAAACCGTCCGCTCGATCCCCCCGGTCCTGATCCCGGTGCGGGAGCCCGGAAAGAAACTCCTGACCCGTGGCAAAACCGGAAAGGAGCTCGTGGCGCTGCTCGAGACCTTGCCGAAGAACCTGAAGGTTTCCGAACGGCTGGAAGTCCGCGGCGAAGTGATTATCAACCGGGAGGATTTCGCCAGACTGAACAAAGAAAGGGACGAGGCCGGGGAGCCGCCCTTCGCCAATCCCCGGAACGCCGCCGCCGGCTCGCTCCGCCAGCTCGACCCGAAAATCACCGCGGGCCGGCCCCTCGCTTTCTACGCTTACGGCGTGGGGGAAACGGAGGGGTGGGAATTGAAATCCCAGGGCGAGATCCTGGCCGCCCTCTTCTCCTTCGGTTTTAAAATCAACCCCCATATCGCCCGCTGCCGGGGAGCCGGGGAGGTCCTCGCCTACTACGAAAACATGGCCCGCCTCCGGGAGGAGCTCCCGTACGAGATAGACGGGGTGGTGGCCAAGGTGGACGATTTCGGACTCCAGCGCCGCCTGGGCGAGAAAACCCGGAGCCCGCGCTGGGCCATCGCCTTCAAGTTCGCCCCCCGCCAGGCCCATACCAAGGTCAAGGAAATCATCGTCCAGGTAGGGCGGACCGGGACGCTGACCCCGGTGGCTGTCCTGGAGCCGGTCCAGGTCGGGGGGGTGAAGGTCAGCCGGGCCTCGCTCCATAACCAGGATGAGTTAAACCGAAAAGACATCCGGATCGGCGACACCGTCCTGATCCAGCGGGCCGGCGACGTGATTCCCGAGGTGGTCGAAGTAGACAAGAACAAAAGAACCGGGAAGGAGGAAATATTTCCCGTCCCGAAGGACTGCCCGGTCTGCGGAGGCCCGGTCACCCGCATCGGCGAGGAGGTGGCCTACCGCTGCACCAACATCTCCTGCCCGGCCCAGATCAAGGAAAGGATCGTCCACTTCGCTTCCAAGGACGGGATGGATATCGAGGGCCTGGGCGACAAGCTCGCCGCCCAGCTGGTGGATAAAAAACTGGTCAGGGATTTCTCCGATCTTTTTTTCCTCGAGGAAGAAACCCTGGCCGATCTCGAGCGGATGGCGGAGAAATCCGCCCAAAACCTTCTGGCTGCGCTCGAGCAGAGCAAATCCCGGGGTCTGGAGCGCCTGTTCTACGGCCTGGGGATCCGCCATGTGGGCGAGCACCTGGCCCGGGTCCTGGCCGGGGCCTTCCCCGACATTGAAAAGCTCGAATCCGCTTCCGCCGAGGACCTTCAGAAGATCCGGGAGGTCGGACCCGAAGTAGCCCAAAGTATCGTCAATTTCTTCGCCAATCCCGATAACGTAAAAACGCTGGAACGCCTGCGGAAGGCCGGGGTCTCCTTCGTCTCCAAGAGCCGCCCCCGCTCAACCGAGCTGGCCGGGAAAACCTTCGTTTTCACCGGCGGCCTTCCGACCCTTTCCCGCGATGAGGCCAAGCGGCTGGTGGAAGAGCGCGGAGGCACCGCCTCCGGCTCGGTCAGCAAGAATACCGATTACGTGGTGGCGGGCGAAGACCCCGGCAGCAAGCTCGACAAGGCGAGGAAGCTGGGCCTCAAAATCCTGACCGAAGAGGAATTCCAGCAATTGATAAAGTTGGATACCCGATAGCCTTGGGCGGCTGGCAAATTCCCCGGATTCCTTTGGGATAAAAATTCAGATTTTATACTTCTTTACGCATCGGTAATATTCTTTTCGCTTTCCGTAATTGTTTTTCTTCGTTTTTTTTCGGCGGTCGGCGGTCCGCGGTCGGCGGTCAAGCTTTTGCACTTACAAATTAAATCTCTTGGATTATCATCAATTTTAAGTAATAATCTTTATTTGGGGCGAAGCGAAAAAGACCGCGTCTTATGGAAAAGAAATTCGACATTTTGGTAATCGGGAGCGGGATGGCGGGCGCCGTCGCCGCCCTCAAGGCGGTTGAATCCGGAAAGAAGATCGCCGTCATCCGCAAGGGTTACGGTTCCACCGCCCTTTCCTCCGGGGCCATCGATCTGGCCGCCGACCCCCTCGGCGCCCCCGGCCGCCCCCTCGAGGATAACCGGGACTGGCAGAAAAACATGAAGGAGATCGCCCGGCGGGACGGGTTTCATCCTTACGCGGTCCTGGCCGCGGACAGAAGCGCCCCTGATCTGGAAATGGCCCAGGCCCTTAATTTCATTTACCGCGAGCTCCAGGGAGTCGGCCTTCCGCTTTTCCCCGTTACCGGTAAAAACCTTACCCTGATCAATCCGCTCGGCGGTTTCAAGTTCACCGGCCTGGCCCAGGAATCCCAGGGCAAAGGCGACCTCGAGAAGCTGAAAGGAAAGAAAACCGTCATTCTGGGAGTGAAAAACCTGCCGGACTTCCCAGCTGATTACATCGCCCGCGCGCTCCAGGAATCCATCGGTCCCGCGGGATACGGCCCGTTTTCCACCCGGGAGATCGAGATCCCGGGTTTCTCCGGAGGCACTTCTTTTGAAGCGGCGGCCGCGCTCGAAGCGGATGGGGCGGAGAAGCTCGCCTCCGCCCTCGCCGGCATTTCCGCCGACGCGCACCTGATCTTCCCCCCAATCCTGGGGGCCCTGCGCGCCCGGGAGCTCTCGGAAACCCTGCAGAAATTCGGGGTCATGGACTTCTCCGAGTCCCTGGCGGTCCCCACCTCCATCCCCGGTTTCCGCCTGCAATCCGCCCTCGATCGGGCCCTGGAAAAGCGCGGGGTTACGATCCTGAACGGACAGGTGATCTCGGCCGGGGCAGCCGGACACCGGGTTCAGAGCCTGCAGGTTAAAATCCAGGGCCAGGAAGAAAAACTCGAGGGTCAGGGGTTCATCCTGGCTACGGGTAAATACCTGGGCGGGGGCATCGAACGGGGCCGGATCTTCCGGGAGCTGGTTTTCGATCTCCCGGTTTTCATCGGGGAAAAACCGGTAAAAGAGGATTTCATCAAGGATTTCCTGACCCGCGAGCCCCTGGGCCCGCACCCTGCCTTCCGGGCGGGAATCCGGGTCAGTGGTAAGCTCAAGCCCCTGCTTCGGGACCAGCAGGTTTTCGCCGAAAATCTCTGGGCCGCCGGCTCGATCCTGGCCGGTTATGACTCCACTGGTGACGGGGCCGGGCTGGGGGTGGCGGTTCTCACCGGGTTCAAAGCCGGGCAGGAAGCGGGGGAGCAAAAATAAAACAAGTTTCTGGTTTCGAGTTACGAGTTTTGGGTTAAAAAACACAAAAGAAGAAATCAAAGAAAAATAAAGGTAATTGAAATTATGGAAACCGACGCCATCAAAAGGCAGATTTACGCCATTATCAATCTCGGCTGGTATTTCGCCTTTCACATTATCGAGTTGATTTTCCGGTCTCTCGGGAAAAAAGCCCCGGGGATGGAGCGGTTCCGGGAAAACTACGGGGCCGAGGGATTGTCCCCGCTTTCCCGCGCCAACCGCGAAAATCTTTTCCTGCTTTCCGGCTGCATCGGCTGCGGCCTCTGCCGAATGACCCTGAATCTCCACCCCGCCGCCGGAGCCACGCTTTCCGACCCCGAATCCCTCTCCATCTGTCTCACCCGTTCCCTCCCCGACATCCAGGCGGCGCGCGATTCGCTCCAGCTTTCCCCGGCTGCGCTCTCCGGAATTTCCTTCTGCCCCCGAGATGTTTCGATCTCCGGGGTTTATGATTTTCTCCAATCCGCCGACCGGAAGAAGATATGATCCCCCGCTATACCCGTCCGGAAATGGCCAGCATCTGGGCGGACGAGTCCCGTTACCACTTCTGGCTCGAGATCGAAATTCTCGCCATCGAGGCCCAGACCAAACTGAAACGGGTCCCGCCCGGCGTTGCCGCCCGGGTCCGAAAGCGGGCCCAGATCAACATTCCCCGCATCGAGGAACTGGAAAAGATCACCCGCCATGACGTGGCCGCCTTCGTTTCCCAGGTAGGGGAAACCATCGGTACGGATGCCGCCTGGCTTCACCTCGGGCTCACCTCCAGCGACCTGCTGGATACCACCCTGGCCCTCCAGCTCCGGGCCGCCGCCAGCCTCCTGATCCGGGAAGCCGAAGGGGTAATGGAAGTCCTGAAACAACGGGCACAGGAAGAGAAAAATACCGCCATGATCGGACGGACCCACGGGGTCCATGCCGAACCGATTACCCTGGGGCTCAAATTCGCTTCCTGGTATGACGAGATGCGCAGATCCCGGGAAAGGCTCATCCGCGCCCGGGAGGTCATCTCCGTGGGCAAAATTTCGGGAGTGGTCGGCACCTACGGAAATCTCGATCCCCGGGTGGAGAAATATGTCTGCCGGAAACTCCATCTGGAGCCCGCCCGGATCTCCACCCAGATCGTCCCCCGCGATCGCCACGCCGAGTTCTTCTCCCTGCTCGCTATCATCGGGGGCGGGATCGAGCGGATCGCCGGGGAGATCCGCGGCCTCCAGCGGACCGAGATCCTGGAACTCGAGGAACCTTTCGGAAAGGGGCAGAAAGGCAGTTCGGCCATGCCCCACAAGCGAAACCCGATCCTCTCGGAAAACCTGACCGGCCAGGCCCGGCTCCTCCGCGCTTATGCCCAGGCCGCGTTGGAAGACATCGCCCTCTGGCACGAGCGGGATATCAGCCATTCCTCCGTGGAAAGGCTGATCGGGCCGGATGCCACCATCCTCCTGGATTTCGCCCTGAACCGCCTGCGCTTCCTGGTCGACGAGCTGGTCATCCACCGGGACCGGATGCAGGCCAATCTGGACCGTCTCGGCGGCCTGATCTACTCGGAAGCGATCATGATCAGGCTCCAGCAGAAAGGCCTGACCCGCGACCAGGCCTACACCCTGGTCCAGAGAAATACCCAGGCGGTCTGGGAAAAAGGCGGAAGCTACCAAAAACGAATTCAATCCGACCCGGAAATCCAGAAGGTTCTGACCCGGAAAGACATCTCCGAGTGCTTCGACCGGGAACACCATCTCCGCTTTGTTGATTATATTTTCAAGCGGGTCTTCTCCAAATAGATTTTCTTCCGGCTTCGTTCATCTCGGCGTTATTCTTCCCTGTTTTTTTTCCGTCTATCCTAATCTGCTATTTTCCAGCCAGCACTCCATCTTCTTAGTATTAACTATTAACATTTTAGGTCTTTTGCCCGATTCACTTGACTTTCATTATTTTGTTAGATATAAGAAAAAGTATACTATATAGTAAAAGGCGGCTAACAATTTAGTAATCTTGATAAATTTTTAGAAAATTAAAAAGGAGGTGGCGCCATGAGTAACTTACTAGTTAACACTAGGGACCAAAGGTTCGTGCTTTTTGAACAGGTCGGAATCGACAAGCTTTTCAAGATTCCGAAGTATTCCAAGTTCAACCAGGAGCTGGTGGACATGTTCCTTAAAGAAGCGGAGAAATTCGCGGTGGAGATCCTCCTCCCAACCTTCAAGAAAACCGACAACGAAGACCCCGCCTATTTCAAGGATGGGATCGCCCACGCCCCGGCCTGTTTCAAACCAGCCTACCAGAAATTCATTGAGAACGGCTGGAGCTGTCCCCCCGCCCCGGAGGAAGTCGGCGGTCAGGATATGCCAATGTCGGTCTTTACCGCCTGCAACGAGCTTTTCGGGGCGGCCAATTATTCCTTCTGCATGTACCCTGAACTCGCGATGGGGGCAGCCGGCCTGATCGGGACCTTCGGCACCCCGGAGCAGATGAATAAATACGGCAAGAAAATGTTCGCCGGGGAATGGGCCGGGACCATGTGCCTGACCGAACCGGGCGCCGGGAGCGACGTGGGGGCCCTCCGGACTACCGCCAAGCGGCTTCCGGACGGCAGGTTCAGCATCACCGGGACCAAGTGCTTCATCACCAGCGGCGATCATGACCTGACCACGCAGATCGTCCACCCGGTCCTGGCCCGGATCGAGGGCGACCCCGCCGGCACCAAGGGGATCTCCATCTTCATCGTTCCCAAATACAAGGTGAACGACGATGGCAGCCTGGGCGAATCCAATGACGTAACCTGCGTCGGGCTCGAGCACAAGATGGGGATCCACGGTTCCGCCACCGCCACCCTCAATTTCGGCGAAAACGGGAAATGCGTGGGCGAACTCCTCGGCAAGGAGCGCGAGGGCATGAAGGTCATGTTCAAACTGATGAACGAGGCCCGGCTCTCCACCGGCATGCAGGGGCTGGACTCCGCCAGCGCCTCCTACGAGAACTCGGTCCTGTACGCCAAGGACCGGATCCAGTACCGGAGGATCGAGGACATGCCCAACCAGGCCGCCCCGGGCGTGGCCATCATCAACCACCCGGATATCCGGCGCTCGCTCCTCTGGATGAAAGCCCACGTGGAAGGGATGCGGTCCCTGAACTACTACATCGGCTACCTGATCGACCTGGAACCGTTCGTGGAAGACCACGAAGAGAAGGAAAAGATCGAGGACACCATTGGGCTCCTCACCCCGATCAGCAAGGCCTACTGCTCGGACAAAAGCGTGGACATCTGCTCGCTCGGGATGGACATCCACGGCGGCTACGGCTACTGCCAGGAATACCCAATGGAACAGCTCCTCCGGGATGCGAAAATCGCCACCCTTTACGAAGGCACCAATTACATCCAGTCCCTGGACCTGGTGGGCAGGAAGCTCGGGAGAAAGGGCGGGATGGCGGTGATGGGGATCATGGGGCAGATCTCGGAAGTCCTCGAGAAGGCCAAGGGGGTGGAGGAACTGAAGGCCGCGGTGGAACAGATGGAACCCGCCCTCCAGGCCGTAAACGACCTGGTCATGCAGCTCGGGAGCTGGGGCATGAGCGGGGAGTTCATCCTCCCGGTTCTGAACGCCCGGTCAGTCCTGATGATCCTGGGAGACATCCTGATGAGCTGGAGGCTGGTGGACGCCGCCCTGATCGCGCAGGAAAAACTGCAGCCCCTCCTGAAAAAAGCCGGGGCCGCGGGCAATCCCGACAAGATTAAATCCCTGGCCGCCGAAAATGATGAGGTGGCTTTTTATCTCGGCAAGGTTTCCTCGGCACAGTATTTCGCGGTGAATATCCTCCCCACGATGAAAGGCCGGTGCGAGGCGATCAAGCTCGGGGACCGGACCCCGGTCTCGATGCCGGACAACTGCTTCGAGTCGCGCTAGAAGTTTTTTGCTTTTCTTATTTTTATGCGGCGCCCCGAAAATATTTCGGGGCGTTTGCATTTTCAGGTGGCGGACAGCGAAGAGCGTATGGCATAATAACTGAAAGCCAGATGAACCCAAGAGATTAAACAGACATAAAAACAGGCGATGCTTCGGATTGAGCATGATAAAAAAGTCACGGTCCTGAAACTGGACCGGGGCATCCCCAACCCCATCGACCTGGAGATGGTCCGGGAGCTGGACCAGGCCCTCCGGGAAGTGAAACAAAACCCCGAAATCCAGGGGCTGGTCCTCTCCAGTGCGAACGAAAAGATTTTTTCCCTCGGTTTCAACCTCCCCGTCCTGTTTCCCCAGAGCCGGGAGGATTTCCAAACCTTCTTCCAGGCCTTTAACCGGTTTTGCCTTGACCTCTTCACCCTGCCCAAACCGACGGCCGCGGCCCTGACCGGGCACGCGGTCGCGGGCGGCTGCATCCTGGCCATCTCCTGTGACCTGCGCTTCATCGCCGAGGGGAAGAAATCCATGGGGCTGAACGAAGTGAAGCTGGGGGTTCCCGTCCCCTACGTGACCGATCGCATCCTTCACCAGATCGTGGGGACACGGAAAGCCCGGGAGATCCTGGAATCCGGCGATTTCTACCTGCCCCCGGTTCTCCTCGAGATGGGCCTGGTCGACCGGGTCCTGCCGGCCGGCGAAGTCCTGCCCCGGGCCGTGGAAAAAATCGCGGCCCTGGGCGCCCTCCCTCCGCCCGCCTTCGCGGAGATTAAAAAGAACCGGACGGAAAAGGTGGTGGAGCAGATCCTCCGGCACCGGGAAGAAAAAGACAAAATTTTTCTCGACCTCTGGTACGCCCCCGAAACCCGGGAACGGATCAAACAAGCGATGGAAAATTTCAAATGACCGACCGCCGCTTGTGGAGGAAGTAAGGAGTAGGCAGCCTCCGGCCCGTAGGGCCTATGGCCCGGAGGGTAAGCAGTAAGCAGTTAAAAGTTCAAATGCCCAAGCTAAAATGTCAAATAAAGGTCAAAACTTAAATGGCAAAACGAAAATAACGAACTAAACGGACCTAACGAAAGAAACCAGAGAAACTTGAGAAATCAAAGAAATGATCCTAACGCTCTTAACGTTTTGAACGCTATGCCCTTTGCTCCCTCCGGGCCGTAGGCCCTACGGGCCGGAGGCTATGCTCTATGCGATGGTAATGGACCAGAAAGACTTGACTCATGCTTAATTCCCAGCGCTTCATTAACGCTTTCAACCAGATCGAAAAATATCTGGAAAGGGCCGTCCGCAACCCGAAGTGGCGCCGGTTCAAGGACCTCGTGGATAACGCCGCCTTCCGGGACCCGGTGATCGCCCAGTTCAAGGACGACCTCAAGGAATTCGCCGACCTCCGAAACGCCATCGTCCACGAACGTACCGACAGTCACGTGATTGCCGAACCGAATAACCAGGCCACCGAGCAGATCGAGCGGATCGCCGCCCTGATCACCGATCCCCCGCGGATCCGGGAAATCCCCAAAATGGAAACTTTTACCCTGAGCCCGAACAATCCGCTGAAGACCGCTATCAAGGCGATGTACGAGGGGGCTTTTTCCCAGATCCCGATTTACGAAGGGAAGGATTTCCGGGGTCTCCTTTCCGTCAAGTCCATCTTCCGCTGGATGGGGGCCTGGGCCCAGGAAGACATCATTAACCTTCAGAATGTAACCGTCAGCGAGGTCCTGGAGCAGGCCGAGGACAGGGATAACTGCCGTTTTTTAGGTCCGGATAACCGGCTCCAGGAAGTGGTGGACCTCTTCCAGGGCCAGGTCCTGAAGGGAAAAAGGCTTTACGCCATCCTGGTCACCGATAGTGGGCTTCCTACCGGCAGGCTCCTGGGCATCCTTACCATCTGGGACCTGCCGAAGATCCTCAAGAAACTGGAGTAGTCTCCCCGTTCCCTCCGGGCAGCTGTATATTAAATTATCGTATTCCGTTGATCGGTTGGGCTGATCGTCTCGTCTTACGGGCATCGTATTACGGTTTGATTAAAAACCGCAACCGTATAACCCAGCCGAAACGAGCCGCCTGCCCGAGCCTTCAGCTCGTGTCGGCCAGGGCGCAACCGTAACCGACAGACCCAACCGCTCGGCAAAATAACAAGCTCTGCCCGAGAAGATTTTTCCGATTTTTGCTTCGAGGGGATTACAGAAGCAGGGTGAAAGAGTATAAGACCAGGATCACGAGATTCAAAACCATCGCGACCCCGGATAATTTGATATATTTTTGTTTGAAATAATCATAAAGCCCCACTAAAAAACCCCAGAAAGAAACGAGCAGCGGCAGGTATTGTTTGAAATACGGGTAATAGGGGGGATCGGGCTCTTCGAAAAACCCGTTGAAGATGGAAGCAACCTGCTGGTCAAAAATGATCAAAATCAATGCCAGGCATAAAGCCGCAATAAAAAAATATATCCCGTTCGAGATGATCGTGGTTTGGGGATACATGGGTTTGTCAAAAATGGGCATGTCTACATTATATAGCAGGTATTGAAATATTTGTCTGGTGCCTGCCCTCGGCCCGCGGCCATCAGCTATCCGCCCCGCGCAATCCTCTCCTGTTTTTCCCACTCGCCGAAGACGATTCCCTTGGGGATCAACCGGTTGATCATTTTTTTCATTTCAATCCAGGACCCTCTGGCTCCCGGATTGCACGCCGATAACCAGGTTATCGTTGACGGCGTATTTCCGGACCAAGCCAACGGTATCCCCGGTTACATGTTCCGGCCGGACCTCGGAAGGAAAAGAACCGAAGTAGATTCTGCCCTGGGGCCCCAGGATCTTTTTCACGCCGGTGAGTAATTCCTCAATCCGGGCCGGGGCGGTTTTTTTCCCGTCCGGCGAGCCATACGAGAAGGCGTTGGGGGTAATCGCCCGGAAATCCAGCAAGTTCCGGCCTTTCATTACCGAGACATATTCGCAGATATTCTCCACGCTCCGGTGCCGCAGATGCCCACCCAGGATGTGCGGGGTCTGGCAAAAACAGCAGGCGAACGGGCAGCCCCGCGTGATTTCCAGAAAACCGAATTTTTTATGTCGGACCGCGAAGGGCGGGTACCGGTTGAGATCAATCCAGGGCCGGCGGCCGGTGGAACGAAACTCCCCCCGGTCATCCAGAAAAGCAATTCCCCGAGTGTTCGTATAATCCTCGCCGCGGCCGATCTTTTTCAGGAGCTGGATCAGGGTTTCTTCCCCCTCGCCGGTGACCACCAGGTCAAATCCCAGTCCCAGGGTTGACCGGGGGTCCCCGGTGGGCTGAGCCCCGCCGGCAATCAAAATAAACCGGCGGCCGTATTTTTCCCGTATTTTATTTATCAGGATTCCGGTATCGCGAAGCTGGGCGGTAAAAAAGGAGAACCCCAAAATTATAATTTCGTGTTTCCTTTCCGCCTTTTCCAGTTCGGGGAATAATTCTCTTTCGTTTCCGGGGAAATAAATTTTAAGATCATCCAGCGATTCCTCGGTTTCGAGGGCCCCCACCAGGGCCCGGAAACTGCACTTATTGTCTTTGGTGTAATATAAAACCAGGGTGGTATCTTTTATCATCCTGTTTAATTTACATTTCCGACTTCATTTTTCACGGGTTTTTATTCATTCCGCATTCCGAATTCCGAATTCCGAATTCCGCATTCCGCAATCAATTAGTCTGGCTGCCGGTTTTGGTCATTTTTTCCTCCGATAACCTCCCCACCCGGACCAGCACCCAGTTCCCGTGCCGCTGGTTATATCCCCAATAGCTCACAAAGCCTTTGGTCTTTCCATCGGCATCCTTCACATAAACCGGAAGATCGACCACATAAGCGTACGCCCCTCCCAACTCATGCTTGATCCGATAATCGTCGATGCTGAAAAAGCGCTGGCCGACATTTTCCCGATTCAATTTGAGGAGGTACATGTTTTTCGCTCCCCGGAAGGAAGGGGTGATCCCGGCGATTCTTTTCTGGATTTGCCAACCGTGATAATAGAAAATCCCGAAATAAATCGAGACCCCGATCAGGGCTGCCGTTAATCCACTGAGGCCGATCTTTAAATAAATATTCTTTCTCATTCGGATTAATTATAGCGGATATCAACCTCTCCGGGTTCTATGTTCTGACTGATCTGCCAGGATTGCGCGGTTTACCGGATCAGGATCCGGCGGTTTTCAATTCTGATGAACATCCCCCTCCCGTTACTTTTTGTATATTTGGAAGGAGAATATTTTGTGATGGCACCCCTGTGTGTTTGCACCGGCTTTCGGTTAGGATAAAATAACAGAGGTATAGTTAGGACAATAAGAAATGATTAAAAACTTATATATAGGCAAAAAGCGGATGGGGCTTTTTAAGGCCACCCTGCTGAAACCGGAAGGCGTGGAGTTGGCCATCCTGATCCTGTCCGGGGATGGGTCCTCGGACTGCCTGCAGGAAAACGCGGCTTCGGGAGAGACCTTCGCCCAGTTCCTTTACCAAAACCTGGTGGAGGATACCAATATCGTGGTCGATGGCGAGAACCTGACCTTCGCCGGCTCGCTTCTGCTCGGGACAATCGGGAGTCTGTATTACAACAAGAAAAAGAAAGAGATGCTCTTCATCACCGGGGGAGATTTTGAAGTCCGGAAAAAGCTGGAGCAGCTGATCGGGCTCTACAGCATTGATGAAAAGAATTTTATCTTCTGGCTGGATGAAGCCATGGAGAGATACAACCTTTCCAAAACAGACCGGGAAATCATTCTGGCCGAAAAAATCGAGATGGGAGGGGGCATCCACATTTCCCCCGAAACCAACTTTCTCCGCCGGGCGCTCGGAGGCGGCGAAGACGCCGCGGAAAAAATCATCAAGGCGAAAAAATATTTTGAAAAACGCTACTGGGACGGCTTCTTCCGGGTGGATGGAGGGGATAACGCCCTGGTCCTGTCATCCACAATCATGCAATTTGTCGTTTTCCTTTACGCCCGGGAGGTTTTGATCCAGCACAACCTTTACGACGAAACCGGGGAAGGGAAAAGAAAGATATTCCGTTCGGAACTGGAATGGATCGTCTACGAGCTTTGTGAAAATTCCCGTTTCCACGGGTACCATTCTTCTGATTTTGGAATTCTTTTTATTCACCACCTGGTCCGGAAAGACCGGCTGTTTTTAATTTTCGAAGATCACGGCGGAGCCAAACCTTCGACCTACCAGGGAGCCCATGCCGCCTACCTGAGCATCCAGAACCTCCTCCAGGAAAAATTCCCGGGGGATTTCGGCGCCAAAAACCCGCCCCCGATCAGATTCGCCAAGGGCGCCAATCCCTCCCAGGCAGAGCTGGCTCGGCGGGTCGAAAAGGCACAATCCATTCTCCAGGTTATTTTCAAAGAGGGAAATCAACTGGAGGAAATCGGACCGGGATATCAGGTCTCCCTCGTTTTTCCCCTGACCTAGGGCGGATAGCCCTCCCCGTTTCAGGTTGTCAGCGTGATGGCATTGAATTCCAGGAAAGCAATAAAAAGAATTCTCATCCTTGGATTCCTGATCGGCTGGGTCGGGGCCTGCGCCCCCGACCCTTATCTCCGGGGCCTGATTTTAAAGGACGAGAACCGGTACGAGAACTCGCTGGCCGCGTTCCAGGAAATCAAAACCAGTCATCGGCTCTACCCACGCGCCCAGAGGGAAATTGCCGAGGTGCAGGCCATCATCAGCCTGCAAAACGAGGGGGAACGGGAAGCCGCGGCCGGCAACCTGGACGCGACGGTGACCGCCTATGAAAAAATCCTCAAAATCGACCCGGAAAATCCCGGGATCAAAACCCGGCTGAGCTCTCTCCGGGAGGAACAGCAGAAACAGTTGTCCAAAAAACTTCAAAAAGAGGAGCTCCTCGAGGAAATCGAGAAAACCTACCAGGGTAAAAGGTTCGAGGAAGCGTCCCGGAAAATCGAAACCTTCCTGAAAATTGATTCGAAAAATACCCGGGCCCACGAGCTCCAGGTCCGGATCAAGAAATCCTGGGAGGAAGCCAGGGCCGCGAGCGATAAGCATCTGCAGCGCGGAGAAAAATACAAGGAAACGGGAGATCTCCTCCAGGCCTGCGCCGAATTCAATCTGGCCCGGGAAGCCTGGCCGAAAAATCCCGAGGGGGAAGACCCGCAAGCCCAGATCCAGTCCGGGGTTCCGGAAGCACTGGCCCAGAAGGTCAAGTTGATCCGGGAACTGATGAAAAAAGGGGAATTGGAAAAAGCCCGGGAAACCCTGGAGATAAATCTGCACTGCCAGCCCCACGATAAAAACTCGACGGAACTATACCCGAAAGTGCTGCGCCGGCTGGCCATTGAAGCTTATAATAAATCAGACTATGCCAAGGCGATCGATTATTTCGAGCGGGAGCGCAAATATAACCCCGACGATCCCACCCTCAAACAATATCTGGGAAAAGCCGCGAAGCTACTGAAAGAGCTGAAGAAAAATTGAAGGGCAAGATTGATAAAATCCTGGAGCTTCCCCAGCAAACCGTGGGACGCCCCAGCCTCCGGATCAAGGCCATTCTTTTTGTCGCCATCCTGGTCATCCTCGTGGTTCTGATCAATTCGGCCTTTTTTCTTCTCCAGGAAAGAAAAGCCCTGCGCGGGGAAAAAGAACTCCGGGCCGCCGCCATCCTGGAAAATTTTGCCGAATCCAACCGCGAGGCCCTGATTCTCAAAGACCATATCACCCTGGAAACCGCGGTGCACCGGGTGATCCGAAACGAGGATATCGCTTACGCCCTGATCACCACCGCAAAAAAAGACGAATATTTCGCCACCACGCTGAACAACGGCGACCAACTGGCCGAGCAGATCAAAAAAATCCCGGTCTCCACCTCCCAGTCCTCCCGGCAGGCCCTGAACTGGGAGAAAGAAAACCTCATTGATTTCAACCAGTCCCTGGTGATCCAAAACAAGCCCCTGGGGACTTTTCACCTCGGGCTTTCCGAAAAGGGGCTGAACGGAGTTTTAAAGACCGCCCGCAACAAGACCTTTCTCATCTCCCTTTTCCTCCTGCTGATCTTCCTTTCCCTGAGTCTTCTCCTGGTCACCCTCTCCATCAGGCCGATCGAGCAAATCACCGAGCACGCCCGCAACCTCGGCCGCGGCCACCTGAAAAACAGGCTCAACCTGCAGAGAAGCGACGAGATCGGCGAACTGGCCCGGACTCTCGACCAGATGGCCGAGGAAATCCAGGCCGCCGAAAACAACCTGGTGGAGCAGGAACGGATGAAAAGGGAGCTGGAGATTGCCCGGCAGATGCAGAGAGAGCTTCTCCCCGCCTCCCTCCCGGCGATTCCCAATTTTTCCCTGGGGTGCTTTTACCAGCCGGCCTACGAGGTTTCGGGCGATTTCTACGACCTTTTCCCCCTCCGGGACGGAAAATACGGGGTAATCGTTGCGGATGTAGCGGGCAAAGGCTTGAAGGCGGCCTGGATCGCTTCCATTACCCGGACCACCCTGAAAACGATCCTGGAGATGGAAACCGGGGAAAGCCGCGGGCCCCGGGAATTGTTGATCTCCCTCAACCGTTTTTTAAAACGCGACCTGGAGCGGGAATTGTTTGTCACTCTGGCCTTTCTCGTCATCGACCCGGCCCGGAATGAGTTCACCCTGGCTTCCGCCGGTCACCCGGACCTGCTCCATTTTGGTCCTTACGGCGTCCGGTCCATCTCCTCCCGGGGCCCGGCCTTGGGAGCAATTGACGACCAGATCTTCGCCCCGGCCCTGGAGGAAAAAAAGATTTCCCTGAAACCGGGGGAGGGTCTTTTCCTGTACACCGACGGGTTAACCGAAGCCCGGGATCAAAAGGGGAAGGAATTCGGCCAGGAGAGGCTCACCGAGCTGCTGGCTAAATCCGCCGGTTCCGGGGCGGCCGAGATCCCGAATCTCCTGATCGCCGAGCTTCAGAATTTCTGCGGACCCAAAGATTTTGACGACGACGTAACCATGGTGGCCATTAAAAGAGCCTAGAGCCGAGAGACGAGAGCTTAGAGCTTAAAACCAAACACCAAGTCTTAAAAGCAAAAAATCTAAATAAAACATCTTTCCTCGACAATTTATGGAACGCAGGGACTTCATAAAATCTTCCGCCTGGCTCGGGGCCGCTTTTCTTTCCCAGCTGACCCCCCTGGGCTGCGTCTCCGCCAGTCCTCCCCGAAAACCCCTCGATTTCCCGGTCGCGCCGGGGAGCCGGATCCTCCTGAAAAACGTCCGGATTGTCGACGTGGAGGGAAACCGGATCATCTCCCCGGGCCAGATCCTGATCCGGGACCAGGTGATCGAGGAAATCCTGGAAAACCCCGTCCCGCCCGCGGCGGAGCTGACCCTGGACCTCCAGGGCCAATACGCGATCCCGGGGCTGATCAACGGCCATTGCCATTTAACCCTCCCCGGGGCGGCCGATCTGGGGCTCGGGTTTCTCCTCGCCTGGGGCCGGCAGTGCGAGCGCAACGCCGAGGAATGTCTGCGCCACGGGGTGACCACGGTCCGGGACATGTCGGGGTTCCCCGGCAAGCTGGAGGAAATGAAAAGGAATATCGCCTCCGGCAAAATGCTCGGTCCCCGGATTCTCCGGGGGATCGGGATCCAGGTCCCGGGCGGTTACGGCGCCAATCTGAACCGGCTCGGAGGGCTTAAGATGGGTCG
>JAPLJL010000138.1 GCA_026388615.1 Pseudomonadota bacterium
ACCGCCGCGGCCGCACGCGAAGGGCTCGAGCAGGTGCTGGCCGGCGGGCGCGAGTGTGGGGCAAAGGTTCGAGGCCATGAAGATGGTCCCGGGATACTTTATCCGCGGCAGTTGGGTCATGATGAACATGCTCTCCGTGTACAACGGCTCGGTCATTCCGGCGGCGAAACCCAGATTGTAGGTCAATTTGGAGAGATTCTTGGCTTTTTTGATAAAAGCCGGCGGGAAGATCCCTTCGTCCACGAGGTTCAGGACTTCCCAGACGGGGAAGGCGGCGACTACGATCGGGGCTTCGATTTTAGCCATCCGGTCAATCGCGCCGTCCGGGCTCTCCTCGTCCGGCTCTACTAAAACACCGGTGATATGCTTTTTTTCGATCAGGATCCGGCTGACTTTGGCCCCGGTCCTTACCTCGCCGTTCCGCTCCCGGATGGAATCGGCCAGCACCCGGGAGAAATCCCCAATCCCCTGGGCGGCCAGGAAGGTGGTGGTGGATTTCAGGATGAGACGGACCGATTCGATGAAGCTGCTCGCGGCCATGTCCTCGAGCCGGGCGATGGTGGTGACCACGATCGCGCACATGTGCCAGAGATCGCGGACCACCTTGTCCTTGACGATCGGCGCGAGCCATTCCTTGGCGGAGATCCCGTCGGCCTTTTTCCACTTGGCCGGGGTCATCTCGTTGACCGCCTTGTACAGAGCGAGCATCTCCGGGTTGCCGATCGGGGCCAGGTTGGCGATGCTGTCGTTCCGGTGCTTCTTGTAATCGTAAATCATCATGTCATCGAAAATGCCCCGCGCGGGCGGCTCTTTCCCTACCTGCATGATCAGGTCATCGATCCGCCCGCCGACGAGCCCGGCATGCTCCCCGATATTGAGGATGTAATCCTTGTACTTGAACGAGGTGGCCCGCCCACCGACTTGCCGGGTTTTCTCCAGGACCACTACTCTTTTCCCCGCCTTGGCGAGCAGGGCTCCCACCCCCAGGCCGGAAAGCCCGGCCCCGATGATAATCGCGTCAAACTTTTCACTCATTGGTAGCCTCCTTGGCTTATATGAGGTTAAATAACCGTTTCTTGCTATTACGTCATTGCGAGAAGGTTTTCTGACGAAGCAATCTGATTGTTTTGCGGACAGTAAAAACAGATTGCCACGCCCTCGTCAGGCTCGGGCTCGCAATGACAAATCTTTTTATGGCAGATAGCTTCTGACCTGTGGTCTTAGCCATCCACCTTCATGTCTTTCCCGTCTAAATCCTATCTCCTTTTATGACCGTTTCCCTAAAATCGCCTCCGCGCAGATCATCGCGGAATCGGCAGCCGCTTCCAGGCCGGGAACGGTCCGCGAGTTGGCGGTATCACCGGCGAAGTAAAGCCCGGCAATTCCCGGGGCTTTCGCTTCGGGCCGAAACTTACCCATTCTCCCCGCGCTCCGGGAAGGCTCTTCCCAGCGGAAGAATGGCCGTATCCAAATCGCCTTTTTCTCGAATCCGGGGAAGATTTTATTGACGTACTCCTTGATCTCTCCGATCGTCTTATTGATCTTTTCCGGGTCGGTGCCGAAGGGAGGCTCGCAGACGCAGGTGAACTCGGTCAGGTGTTTACCTTCCAGGGAGATCGGGGGGACCACGACGCTGGTGGGGAGAATCGTCAGGGGCAAAGGCACGTCATTTTTCTGGGGCACATCGGCGAAGATGAATTTTTTCTCCGGGATCAGCGGCTCCTTCGAAGCCATACTGAACCCGATGTTGCAGACCTGAAGATCGAGATGGCGGCACATCTTCACGAAGTCAGTGGGGAAAAGCTTCTCGTCTAACACGCGGAAAAGGTCCCAGACCGGGAAAGCGGTGACCACGATCGGGGCCTCGATCTTGACGATATTTTCCATGGTCCGGTCCGGGGTTTCATCCCCGATTTCCACCGAGACCCCCTTCACCTTCTTGTCCTCCACGATCACGTGGAGCACCTTGGCCCGGGTCCGCACATCCCCGCCCTTGGACTTGATCACCTGGGCCATAATCTCGGAAAGACTCCCGTAGCCATGGGTGAGCATGTAGGTAATGGGGGAACGTGTGACCACCTTCATCGATTCGATCAAAGCGCTCGCGGCCATGTCCTCCAGTTTCCGGGTGGTGCAGCAAACGGTGCCGTTAGTGTGGGCGATCCACCTGAGCTTAGGATCGGTGACGTACTGGGCCAACCATTCGGCGCCGGTGATCCCGTCGAATTTGGACATGTCCTTTTCCTCTATCTCGGCGAGCGTACCATAGAGCTTCTGGGCTTCCTCCGGCTTATCCACCAGAATCCTGTCCATCATGGTAGAGTATTTGCCATCCTCAAAAAACACGAGTTCGTCAAAAAATCCCTTGTCCTTTTCATCGTCCAGCGGCTTCCCCACCGCTTCCATCAGCTGATCCACCTTGCCCCCGTGGAGCCCGGCGTGCTGACCGATATTCAGGATGAAACCCTTATACTTAAACGAGGTCGCCCTCCCGCCAAGGTAAGGGCTTTGCTCCAGCACCAGCACTTTTTTCCCGGCGGTAGCCAACAGCGCTCCCACCCCCATGCCTGAGAGACCGCCCCCAACCACGATTGCGTCAAACTTTTCAGCCATTTTTCCCTCCTTTCGGGAAATGCTACGATTGGAAAACCGCCGGGCCAAGGCTCGCTGCGGTTTCTTCATTATCCTTTACTATTTTTCGAGCCTTTTTTTCCTTTCGGGCTCTTCTTCACAGGTTTAGTTTTGACCGCTCTTTTCACGGCCGCGGCGAGTTCGCTGGTTTTGACCTCGGGGAGTTTTCCCAAAATCGCCCGGGTACAGATCATCGCCGAGTCGGCCGCGCACTCCATCCCCGGGGTGGTCCGGGAATTGACCGAATCCCCGGCGAAATACAGGCCTTCGATCTCCGGGGATTTGGGACCGGGTTTAAAGATCCCGTCTCGTCCCGGGGTGCGAGCCGGCTCCTCCCAGCGGAAATAGGGCCGGATCCAAATCACCTTTTTCTGCCAGCCCGGATACAGCTTCTCCAGGTCGTCCTTCATTTCCTGGATCTTCCTTAATACCAACCCCCGGTCCTCACCCAGTTCATATTCACAGATGCAGGAGCATTCCAGCAGGTGCTCCCCCTGGGGAGACAAGGTCGGGCATAAGTTGCTGCTGATGAAAATGGTCGTGGGATAGCCCAGGGTGGGCAGGTCGGCCATGACGAATATTTTCTCGGTGAAAAGGGGCTTCTTTAAGCCGACCATGAATCCCAGATTGGCGGTCAATTTATTCAAATGTTTGGCTTTCTTCACAAATTCCGGAGAAAACATTTTTTCGGATATCAAATTCAGGACGTTCCAGATGGGAATGGCGGAAACCACCAGAGGCGCCTCGACCGTGAAGACTTCGCCAATCGGATAATCCTGCATCACATCGTGCTTGGCCTCCCGCTCCACCCGAACCCCGACGACCCGGCGATTTTCTACCAGAATCTCCGCCACCGGGGCTTCGGTCATGATCTCTCCGCCGCATTCCTTGACCACCTGGGAAATCGTCCGGGAATAGTCGCCGATCCCATGAGCGGCCTGAAACCCGGCGAGGGTGGTTCGGCCCGCGGTTCTCAACGCCTCGATTACGCTGGAGGCCGCCTGGTCTTCAATTTTCGGAATGGTATTCCAAATCGCGCCGACCAGGTTTATCATGTACCAATTTTCGGGGTTCTTCACCAGCGGGCGAAACAACTCCGCTCCGGAGATGGCATCATACTTCTCCATGTCTTCCGGAGTAGCTTCCTGCATTATTTTAAGAACCCGTTCAGTTTCCTCCAGGTCTAGCTTCGGCACAATATCGAAGGCCTTTTCAAATTTCCCGTTCCGCCACATAAGATAATCCTCAAAGAAACCCCGGTCCGGGATTTTCTGGCCCACCGACTGGACCAAAGTATCCAAATACCCATCCTGAATGCCGGCATGCTCGCCGATATTCAAGGTATGGCCCTGGTATTTGTAGGAAGAAGCCCGGCCTCCGATCAACTTGGTCCGCTCGAGGAGAAGCACCTTCTTCCCGGCCCGGGATAAAAGGGCCGCGACTCCGCAGCCGGAAATCCCGGCCCCGATGATAATCGCGTCATATTTTTGCGCCATGATTATTTCCCCCTTTTTTAAAATCAGATTCTTCGCTTGCGCTCAGAATGACAATGAACAATACGCAAACTGAAACGGCAAACAATCTGATTCATTTGGTTCCTTCGGTTTCCCCTACTACCTGACCACCAAGCCACTTTCTTTTACCCTTCGGTGTTCTATTTTGTCCCCTTCTCCTGACGGTACTGGGCCAAAGTGTTCAAAATCCCGGAGATCAGCCAGGACGGGTAATACTGGTCGATAAATTTGTTATAGAGGGGCAAGGCCCGTTTTTTCATTTCATCAATGATCGGCTGGGCCTTATCCGGCGGGATCTGGGTCAAACCCCGTTTGAGGAGCGAACTATAGGTATCCTTCTCCATCCTCCGGATTTCCTGTTTCATATTAGGCTCGTATTTTTTCATGGAATCGAAAAGAGCCGTTTTGTAGGCCGGGGGCATTTTATCGACGAAGGCCTTATCGATCACCAGACCGGCCACGGAATAGGAGATCGGCTGGTTCAGAACATACTTGACGTGGGTATTCCATTGGAGGCCGACCAGGGCGAAGAAGGGAGCGAAGGTGCCGGTGATCAGGCCGGTCTGCAGGCCGGTCAGGGTTTCGGAGATATGCAGGGGAATCAGGTTGTCAAACCCCACCGTTTTTTCCGACTCGGCGAAAAGCTGGTCTCCGGTGAAGGAAACCATTTTCACCTTCCGGATATCATCGAAATCGTTAATGGGGTCCTTGAAAAAATAGTAGCCGAAACCGGTATCATACCAGCCCACCAGGTAGGCCCCTTTTTCCTCAAAAAGACGGTCGAAGGCCGGCCGCATCTTATCCATGACCACGTAATCAATTTCGTCATAGTCATTGAAAAGGAAAGGCAGCTCGATGACCTTGGAGGCCGGGCAGATCTGCCCGAGCCCCAGGAGGGTCATCCCCCCGCCCTGCAGCTGCCCCAGCCTCATCTTCCGGACGATATCCGTCTCGTCGCCCATGACCGCGCCGTAGTAAATGATCACCTTGACCTTGTCGTTCGTCTTCTCCGAGAGATCCTTCTTAAAGTTCTGGAACATCTCCGCCATCGATCCCATCTCCGGGACAATCGTGGCGATTTTGATCACATATTCCTTCCCGTCTTTTTTCTCCTCGGCTGAGGCCACCCCCACCCCGGCTAAAAGAAAAAACAGCATCACCCCGACAATGATTTTTTTCATCAGACTCCCCCTTTTTTTAATTTAACGGTTCCCCTAATTCTCTCATAAAACCGGTCCCCCCGGCTATAACAATCTGTTCAGATTATTAACAATTCCGTATTCCAAATCTAGAATTTCTGCTTTTCGTTTGTTGGTTTTTTCTTCTTTTTGTGTTTTCAATCCGCAATCGTCAATCTACATTCGTAAATTCTTTTATTCCCCCTTCAGCGGCATGCCGCCTTCCACGAAAATCGTCTGGCCGTTGACGTTCCGGGCCAGGTCCGAGGCGAGAAAAGCCACCATGTTGCCGATATCCTCGTCCGTCACTTCCCGTCCGAAGAGACTGCAGTTTTCATACCAGGAGCTCATCATGGTTTCTTTCAGTTCCGCATCCATCGCGGTCTTGAATACCGATTCCATCAAGTAGGTTTTTACCGCCCCCGGCCCGACGCAGTTGACATTGATGTTATAGGAGGACACATCCTTGGCCAGAGCCAGGGTCAGGTTGTGGATGGCCGCCTTGCACGTCCCGTAAGCCGACTGGCCCCGGTGCCCCTGCCGTCCCTGGATGGAGCCCATGTTGATGATCTTCCCGTAAAGACGCCCGATCATCTCCGGGATGACATACTTGCAGCAGAGAAAGGTCCCGGTTAGATCAACCGCCAGAATGGATTCCCATTCCTCCCGGGTATATTCATACAGGGGCTTCAGGTTCAGGACGATCCCGGCATTATTGACCAAGATGTCGATCTGGCCGAATTCCTTGACGGTTTTTTCCACCATCCGCTGGACGTCCTCTTCCTTGGTGACATCGGTCGGGATGGGCAGGGCTTTCCGGCCCAGGGCCTTGATCTCCTCCGCCACCGAATAGATGGTCCCGGGCGCCCAATCAACTTTCTGGGTGGAGCGGGACGCCACCACTACGTTCGCCCCCTCTTTCGCCAGCACCAGGGCAATACCCCGACCGATGCCCCGGCTGGCGCCGGTTACGATCGCAACCTTGTCTTTGAGCAGCATTTGTTTTCTCCTTATTAATTACGCAGGCTTAAGCCTGCGGCTACCAATAATCGTCCTATGGGATAAGGAAAAATCTTGCCGAAAACCCTCGCAAACATCATTGCGAGGAACGAAGTGACGAAGCAATCCCAATGATTCCGATAAAAAACAAGATTGCCACGCCCTTTGGGCTCGCAATGACATGTATGCACTTGGTCTTTCAGTTGAATAAACAGCAGAAAATCCCCCCCCCTCAATTTTTTGCTCCGGTCATAATCAATCCTTTTTCTTTTAAAAACTTAATGATTTCATCCGCCACCTGTTCGGGCTTGCCTTTGATAAAATCGCTCCCGCCCTTTTTCTTATCCTGGGCGATGCCGCCGGAAAGGAGCATACTGATCTTCTGGTCGGCCGACAGGCTGGAGTCAGGGGCCTGGATTTTCTTCGGGCGCGGCCGCGGCGGTTCCAGGGCCGCGAGCCGGGTCCGGGCCTCAAGCTCAGCCGGTTTCAAGCCCAGTTCGGCCAGTTCCCAGGCCGGGATAGCCTGCCGGTCCGAGATCATCAGGGCGTTGACCGAAACGTAGCGGGGTTCTGGAATCAGGTGATCCACCGCCAGCACCGCCGGCAGGGAGCACTCCAGAATCTCCCGGTCCCCTTTTTCCAGGCGCCGCTGAACCCGGAGCAGAGCCGGACCGCAGAGCTCGGTCTTAACCACCCGGGTAACCGCGGGGATTCTCAGGTATTCCGCCAGGATCACGGCCGACTGGGAGCTGTTCGGGGTCCAATTCTTATTTCCGCAAAAGATGAGACCGTAATCCAATTTCCGGGCCGCCTTCTCCCAAACCCGGGCGACAACGAAAGCGTCCTGGTAGGCGGAATCCTCCATCTCGATCCGGACCGCCCGTTCCACTCCCCGGGCCAGGCAATAACCCAGGGCATGATCCTGCTTCCGGGACCCGGTGGTGACCGCGGTTACCCTTCCCGAGCCCAGCGCCTCCCGGGTCCTCATGGCTTCCTCCAGCGCAGCCCGGTCATCCGGAGCCATTCTCCAGATTGGATCCGTTTCTTCCTGAATCAATCCCCGGCCGTCGGGGGAGGGCTTCAGGGAGACATTGGAATCCAGCCCGCTTTTAATAAAAACCAGGATTTCCATTTTCACCTAAGGTTTCTTCTCCACTGCCACGCTGTCGAGAATCTCCGCGATATCCCTGGCCCGGACCTGTCCGGAAAGGTTCTTGAAGGTGATCGCCATGTCCAGCATCAGCTTGCAGTACGGACAGGCCGTGGCGACGGTTTCCGCTCCGGAGGCCAGGACCTCTTCGAAACGCTTGTTATTGATGCCTTCGCCGTACTGAGGATCGAGGAGAATCTGCCCTCCTCCCCCTCCGCAGCAGAAAGCCGCGCCCCGGTTTTTTCCGAGTTCCCGGAGATCCACTCCGGGGATCGACTTCAGGATCTTCCGCGGCGGTTCGAAAATCCGGTTATAGCGCCCCAGGTAACAGGGATCGTGAAAAGCGATTTTTTTCTCTCCCGCCGGATTGATCTCCAGCTTTTTTTCCTCTAAAAGGCGGGAGAAAAATTCCGCATGATGAACTACCTCATAAATTCCTCCCCAGCGGGGATATTCGTTCTTAAAAATATTCAGTCCGTGGGGACAATGGACCAGGATCCGGCGAAACCGGTATTTTTTCAGGGTCTCGATATTCTGCCGGGCCAGTTTCTCAAAAAGCCCCTCCTCCCCGAGTCTCCGGGCGAAGTCGCCGCAGCAACCTTCCAGGTCTCCCAGGATGGCAAAATCCACGCCCGCTTTTTTCAGCAGGTGCGCCACCGCCAGGCTAACTTCCTGCCCCTGGGGATCATAAGACCCGGCGCAGCCAACCCAGTAGAGAACGTCGGTCTCCTCTTTTTCCTGCAGGATCCGGATTTTTTCGTCCCGGGCCCAGAAGGCCCTTTCCCGGGGCGCGTAACCCCAGGGATTCCGGTAATAATGGATATTTTCCAGCCCCTTGAGGGCGTTGCCTTTTATCTTTCCGGAATGGACCAGGTAGCGCCGGAGATCCACGATCCGGTCGAGATGATTAATCAGGACCGGGCAGGCCTCCTCGCAGGCGGCGCAGGTGGTACAGTTCCAGGCTTCCGTTTCCTCGACCTTTTTCCAGGGAGAGGAATCCCCGGATTTATCGTGAGCAAGCACATCCCGGATTTCCCCGATTAGTTTCAGGGGAGAGAGCTTTTTCTCCGTGTTGAACGCCGGGCAGTTCTTTTCGCAGCGTCCACAGCCCGTGCAAGCATCCAGGTCCATGAGCTGTTTCCAGGAAAAATCGTGGATTTTCCCTGCCCCGATTTCCGGAGACAATCCCAGCCGCGCCACCGGACGGAGTGCGCCCAGGGGCCGTTTCTTGAGCAGGACATTAACCGGGGTGACCAGGATATGAGTGAAACGAAGCCAGGGAATCGCGGCGAAAAACAGAAGCACCACTGCGACATGGAAAATCCACATGGACCGATGGAGAAAATCCCAGTTGGTTTCCGGAGGCAGGACCAAACCAAATAGGTAGGCCAGGGCATACCCCCCCGGAGAAAATATCTCGAAGGACGGCATATCCTTGGCGGCAATCCGGGCGGCCTCGGCCAGGAATCCGGTAAAGGCCATCAGAAACAATAGCGAGAGCACATAAACATCCCCGGAACGTCTTTCCAAGTTGGGAGGGCGAAGGAAATACCGGCGGATA
>JAPLJL010000369.1 GCA_026388615.1 Pseudomonadota bacterium
TGGGTTTCCCTCCGGAATTGATGAATCCGCATTTCGGGAAGAAATACGACCTGATGACCGCCCTGACCATGGGACTCACCGCCGAGAAGCTTTACGAGGAATGCAAGGCTAAGTTCGGCGTGACCCGCGAGGAGATGGACCGCTTCGGCGTCCGGAGCCACAACCTGACCGAGAAGGCCATCAACGAAGGCTATTTCAAAGATGAGATCATGCCCCTGGAAGTGGAGAAGGAGGACGGCACGAAGGTGATAATCTCCGAGGACCAGGCCGTCCGGAAGGGCGCGACCTACGAGTCCACCGCCTCCTTGAAACCTGCCTTCAAGCCGGAAGGCGGGGTGACCGCGGGGAATTCCTCGCCCCTGAACGCCGGGGCGAGCGCGGTGATGCTCATGTCGGAAAAGGCCCTGAAAAAATATAAACTCGAGCCGATGGCCCGGATCGTATCGATGGGCTGGGCGGGAGTGGAGCCCAACATGATGGGCAAGGGCCCGGTGCCTTCGAGCGAAATCGCCCTGAAGCACGCCAAGCTCGGGGTGAATGACATCAATTACTGGGAGATCAACGAGGCCTTCGCCATCGTGCCCATTTACGCGATGAGGATGCTCAAGATCGACCAGGAAAAGGTGAATATCAAGGGCGGCGGGACCGCGATCGGCCACGCGCTGGCCGCGAGCGGCCCCCGGATCACCGGCACCCTGGCCCGGATTCTGAAAGAGAAGAAGGCCAAGTACGGGATTGCCACGCTTTGCGGCGGCGGCGGTCAGGGCACGGCCACGCTGATTGAGCGAGTTTAGAGTAAAGAGTAGAGAGCATAGAGGAAAGAAAAAAACGGCCCCGGAGAAATCCGGGGCTTTTTTTATATTTTATTTCATAAAATTTCCCAGATTGACTGTCCACAATATTAAACTGAGATTGCTTCGTCTCGGAGTTTACATTGAACGAAGTGAATGTGTTCCTCGCAATGACTCAAGAGGTGTCATCGCGAGCCCTCGAGGCGTGGCGATCTAAAAATAAAGTATCTGGTTTGGAAGATATTTTACGATTGGCAAAAACACTGTTTTTGCATATCATATAAGGCATCATGATAAGTGAGAATTTATTGAAAGAAGCCACCGGTCTGCTGTCCGATTACCTGAAGATTGATACCACCAACCCCCCGGGTAACGAAGAGTCCGGGGCGGTGTTCCTGAAATCGGTTCTGCAAAAGGAAGGCATCCCATCCGAGATTTACCGATCCGCTCACGGAAGAGGGAATTTCATCTCCCGCCTGAAAGGGGACGGATCAAAAAGACCGCTTCTTCTCCTCCACCATATTGACGTAGTGGGAGCGGTGGAGAAGGACTGGAAATACCCGCCCTTCAGCGGGGCGGTCCAGGAAGGCTCGATCTGGGGCCGGGGAGCCCTGGACTGCAAGGGCCTGGGGATCATGCAGCTGATGGCTTTTGTTCTCTTGAAAAGAGAGCGGGTGCCCCTGCGGCGGGACATTATTTATCTGGCCGTGGCCGACGAGGAAGTCGGCGGGGAGTACGGCGCCGGCTGGATGACCAAGCGTTACCCCGAGGAAGTGAAGGCGGAGTTCTGCCTGAACGAGGGCGGCATGGGCGCCATCGGGATGCTGGGGAAGGGGCGGAAGCTCTACAGCCTTGGCTTCGGCGAAAAGGGCGTGATGTGGCTGAAGGTGCGCGCCCGCGGGAAAGCCGGGCACGGTTCCATGCCCCACTCGGAAAATGCCAACGACCGCCTGGTCCGGGCCCTGACGCTAATCCTGGGCCACGAAACCCCCATCCAGATCGGCGAGGAAATGCGGGAGGCTTTCCGGGAATTCGGAAAGGGTTCCATCTTCAGGTCTCTTATCATCCGGCTTCTGGCCAATGAGCCGGTCCTGAATCTGCTCCGGAAGAGGCTCAAGGCCTACCCAAAAATGAACGCGATTTTGCGCAACACCATCTCCCTGACTAATCTCCGGGCGGGGTTCAAGGAAAACGTGATCCCGAGCGAGAGCGAGGCGGTTCTGGACTGCCGCCTCCTGCCCGATACCGAGCCCCGCGAATTTCTGTCCTGGTTGCGGGAACTGGTCAAGAACGAGGCGGTGGAAATCGAGATCATCAAGGAAGCCCGCTCCAGCCAGTCCCCCCTGAAAACCGAGTTTTTCCAGATTATCTCCGAGGTGGTAAAAACGAACACCCCGGGGGTGAGTATCCTGCCCATGGTGGCGGCCGGTTTTACCGATTCGCGGTTTTTCCGGGA
>JAPLJL010000352.1 GCA_026388615.1 Pseudomonadota bacterium
ATTAGCTTGCTAAAGCGACATACATTCTTTTTTGGTGTGCATCCGCAAGCTGATGCTGTCCATATAATACGAAGAATGTTATTTTGGAACGCATCAGCTTGCTGATGCAACGTATCTTCTTTTTAGGAGGTTCACTTGGCAAAAGAAACCAACAAACGCAGCGCTGATCCCTCCGCCTGCGAGCTCCTGGACCGCTGCAGTGAAGAAAAACTGGTCCTGTCCTGGGACCGTTACGAGGCCCAGCAGCCGAGCTGCGGTTTCGGCGCGCAGGGTATCTGCTGCCGGATCTGCGCCATGGGGCCCTGCCGGATCAGTAAAAAGGCCTCGGCCGGGGTCTGCGGGGCCACCGCCGACACCATCGCGGCCCGGAATTTCATCCGGATGATCGCCGCCGGGGCGGCCGCCCACTCCGACCACGGCCGGTCGGTGGCCGAGGTTTTTCTCCTGGCCGCGGAAGGCAAGCTCCCGGGTTATGAGATCAAGGACGAGCAGAAGCTTTACCAGCTGGCCCTCGACCTCGGGATCGAGATCGGGAAAAAACCGGTCCCCGAGATCGCTCGGGAGGTAGGGCAGAAACTCCTGGCTGAGTTCGGAAAACAGAATGGCGAGCTCGGTTTCATCAAACGCGCAGGGCTCCCGCTGCGCCCTGGCCGACGGCTGGGGCGGGTCCATGATCGCCACCGAGCTCCAGGACGTCATGTTCGGGACCCCGGTCCCCCGCACCAGCGCTTCCAACCTGGGGGTGCTCAAGGAGGACGAGGTCAACATCATAATCCACGGTCATGAACCCCTGCTCTCGGAAATGATCGTGGCGGCTTCCCGGAGCCCGGAGATGCGCGAGCTCGCCCGGAAGGTGGGCGCCCAGGGCATCAACCTGGCCGGGATCTGCTGCACCGCCAACGAAATGCTCATGCGCCACGGCATCCCGGTCGCCGGGAATTTCCTCCAGCAGGAGCTGGCCATCGCCACCGGGGCGGTCGAAGCCATGATCGTGGACGTCCAGTGCATTATGCAGGGTCTCGCCGAACTCAGCCGGTGCTTCCATACCAAGCTGATCACCACTTCCGCGAAGGCCAAGATCACCGGCGCCCTGCACCTGGAATTCGACGAGCATGACGCCCTGAAAACCGCCCAGACGATCGTCCGGACCGCCGTGGAGAATTTCCCCCACCGCCGGAAGGAGCGCGTGAGCATCCCGGACAAAACCTGCGGGATGGTCGTGGGATTCAGCCACGAAACGATCAATTACCTCCTGGGTGGGATGTTCCGGGCCAGCTACAAGCCCCTGAACGACAACATCATCAACGGCCGGATCCGGGGCATCGCCGGGGTGGTCGGCTGCAATAACCCCCGGGTCGCGCAGGACTCCGCCCACCTCGCCATGGTCCGGGAGCTGATCAAGAACGATGTGATCGTGCTCTCCACCGGCTGCGGGGCGCTGGCCTGCGGAAAGGCGGGCCTCCTGACCCCCGAGTCGGCCCGGGAATTCGCCGGGCCGGGCCTGGCCGAGGTCTGCGAAACTGTGGGGATTCCCCCAGTCCTGCACATGGGATCTTGCGTGGACAATTCCCGGATCCTCATGGCCGCGACCGCGGTCGTGAAACAGGGCGGCCTGGGCGACGACATCTCCGACCTTCCGGCCGCGGGAGCGGCCCCGGAATGGATGAGCGAAAAGGCCGTTTCCATCGGCCAATACTTCGTCGCTTCCGGGGTCTTCACGGTTTTCGGGATCAACTTGCCGATTACGGGAAGCCAGGGGATGAAAGACCTCCTTTTTCAGCGGATGGAGGAAACCCTGAAGGGCAAATGGGCACTGGAGGCGGACCCGATCAAGGCGGCCCGGCTGATGATTGAGCACATCGATAAAAAACGAAAAGCCCTGGGGCTGGATAAATCCAAGGAACGGGTTCTTTACGACATGAGCATGAGACGCGAGTTGGAATAAAAGTAGGCAGTAAGCAGTATGCAGTAGGCAGCAAAGAACAGACAAAAAATGTAGTTGCCCGATTTATCGGGCGGGTAATGAGCAGAGAGCAAAGCGTTAATGATTAAAAAAATAATTATTGGAGCATTTTTCATTATTGGACTACGGTCGGCGGTCCCTGGCCGGTCTTGCCCGGCTCGGGCAGGCGGCGGTCGGCGGTCATTCAGCTAGGAGGCTTTTAAATGTCCAAAATCATTGCGGCGGCTGCCATCCGGGGAGCCAATAAAATCCTGGCCCGGGCCGAGAAGGAATACCAAGAAGCCCTGGAAAAATGGGGCCCCAAGCAGGAGATCGGGTTCCCCAACACCGGGTATTACCTGCCCATTATTTACGGGATGCTGGGCCTGCCGGTCCAAAACCTGGGTGACATCAAGCCGGTCCTGGAATGGTGCCATCGATTGACTCCCCCGCCGGTCAAGGAAAACCTTAACCTGCCTTACCTGGCCCCGGCCCTGGACGCCGGAATGGGCACCCTTTTCGCCGAGGAAATTATTGAGGCCATCCGCTATCTGAAAACCCCGGATTTTTACCTGCCGGCGGAAGATCCCAAAGAGGGAAAGCTCTGGCTGGGCGCGGCTGATGACGTCATTCTCCGCAAGCGCGGGGTCGAGTTCGTGGACGGCACCGCCCCCGGGTTCGCCGCCATCGCCGGCGCCGCCCCCAACGCCCAGGTAGCCGCCAAGATTGCTCAGGAGCTTCTGGAAAAAAATCTCTATGTCTTCATGTGCGCCGAGAATGAAGGCCGGCGCTTCTCCGAGCAGCTGGTGGAAGCCGGGGTCCAGATCGGCTGGCCCACCCGGCTGGTTCCTTTCGGGCCGGACATCTCCGCCGCCGTCTTTGCCCTGGGTTTCGCCACCCGGGCGGCCATGAGCTTCGGGGGGATCAAGCCCGGGGATTATCGCAAAATCCTGATTTACAACAAGGACCGGGTTTTCGCCTTTGTCCTGGCCCTGGGCTACGTGAGCGACGAATGGTATGCCACCGCGGCCGGCGCGATCAACTACGGTTTCCCGGTCATTGCCGACACCCCGATCCCCCAGATCCTGCCCACCGGAATCTGCACCTACGAGCACGTGGTCTCCAACATCCCCCACTCCGAGATCGTGGCCAAGTGCGTTGAGGTCCGGGGCCTGAAGGTCACCATCACCAAGGTCCCCATCCCCGTGGCTTACGGGGCGGCCTTTGAAGGCGAACGGGTCCGGGGAGAAGACATTCACCTGGAATGCGGCGGGGGCAAAACCCAGGCCGTCGAATGGCTCACCACCCGTGAGATGTCCGAAGTGGAAGACGGCAAAATCGAGGTCATCGGTCCCGAGATCATCGATCTCCCCGCCCCTTCGCGCCTGCCCCTGGCCATTGTCGTGGAGGTGGCCGGGAGAAGCATGCAGGACGATTTCGAGCCGATCCTCGAGCGCCAGATCCATCATCTCCTCAATTACGCCCAGGGGGTGATGCACATCGGGCAGCGGGATATCGCCTGGGTCCGGATCGCCAGATCCGCCGTGGAAAAAGGCTTCCGCCTTTCCCACCTCGGGTCCATCCTCCATTCCAAGCTGCACTCCGATTTCGGCACGGTCTTCGACAAGGTCCAGGTCAAGATCTATACCCAGCCGGAAAAGGTGAAGGAAATGACCGAAAAGGCCCGCGCGGTCTACCAGCATAGAGACGAGCGCCTGGCCGGGATGACGGATGAATCGGTGGAGACCTTCTACTCCTGCACGCTCTGCCAGTCCTTCGCCCCCAGCCACGTCTGCGTGGTCACCCCCGAGCGCCCCGGGCTCTGCGGGGCTTACAACTGGCTGGACTGCAAGGCCTCGAACGAGATCAATGCCACCGGGCCCAACCAGCCGGTGATTAAAGGCGAGGTGATCGACGCGGTTTACGGGCAATGGAAAGGGGTCAACGAATTCGTCCGCAAGGCTTCCCGGGGGAAAGTGGAAGCCATGGATGCCTATGGGATCATGCGGGCGCCCATGACCTCCTGCGGCTGTTTTGAATGCATCACCGCGATTCTGCCCCTGGCCAACGGGGTCATGATCGTGGACCGCGACTTCGCCGGGATGACGCCGAGCGGGATGAAATTCACCACTCTGGCCGGATCGGTCGGGGGCGGACAGGTGACGCCGGGTTTTATCGGGCACTCGAAGTTCTTCATCACCAGCCCCAAGTACCTGTCCGCCGAAGGCGGAACCCAGCGCATCGTCTGGATGCCCAAACGGCTCAAGGAGGAAATCGCCGAGCGGATGAAGAAACGGGGAGAGGCCTTGGGGATACCCAATCTCCTCGACCGGATCGCCGATGAAACCGTCGGCACCAGCGAGGAGGAGATCATGCCCTTCCTGGCGGAGAAAAAGCATCCAGCGGTGGAAATGACGCCAATGTTTTAAGAACGTAAGGCGTAAGGCGTACAGAGCAAAGGGCAAGGAAGCTCAAAGGTCAAAGCTCAAAGGTAAGAAAAGAAAAAGCTTATAGCACATAGAGCAATAAATAACGTCATTCCGGCGAAAGCCGGAATCCAGGGTTTTCATATAGTTTATTCGTCCTATTCGTCTCATTTCTTTGACGGCGGTCCGCGGTCCGCGGTCGGCGGTCGTCCGACATAGCGTGCTTATCAAAGGAGGACACAAATGGCTTTAAGCGGAATTGAGATCTACAAACTCCTGCCGAAAACCAACTGCAAGGACTGCGGGGTGCCGACCTGCATGGCTTTCGCGATGAAGCTCGCTTCCGGGCAGGCCGAGCTCTCCCTGTGCCCGCACGTCTCCGCGGAATCCAAGGCCAAGCTCTCCACGGCCGCCGCCCCCCCGATCCGGACGGTCACGATCGGAGCGGGAGACAGGATCCTGAAAGTCGGCGGGGAAACCGTCCAGTTCCGCCATGAAAAGACCTTTTACAATCCCACCGGCATCGCCCTCCGGATTACCGATACCGAGCCGGAAGACCGGGCCCAGGCCAAGCTCGGCAACTTCAGCCGCAACGAGTACGACCGGGTCGGGCTCAAGCTCCGGGCCGATCTGGTCCTGGTCGACTGCGAAAGCGGGAAGGCTGACCAGTTCCAGGCCCGGGTGGAAAAGATTGCCGGCGCGACCAACGCTCCCCTCGCCCTCCGGGCCGCTGACCCGGAAGTCCTGAAAGCGGGACTGGCCAAAATCGGGGACCGGAAAGCCCTGATCGGCCCGGCCACCGCGGAAAACCGGCAGGCCATGGCCGAGCTGGCCAAAGCCAAGTCCCTTCCTCTCCTCGTCCAGGGCAAGGACCTGGATTCCCTGATCGAGCTTTCCACCGAACTCCAGGCCGCCGGGCTCAACGATCTGGTCCTGGATACCGGCACCCGCGTGCTGGGCAAGGCCTTCGAGGAACAGGTCATCATCCGCCGGGCGGCAGTCGCCGCGCAGAACAAGTCCCTGGGTTTCCCGACCATGGTTTTTCCCTGCCTGATGACCAAGGACCTCCGGAAGGAAGCCCTTTATGCCTCGGTTTTCATCGCCAAGTACGCCGGGATCGTGACCCTCTCCGATGTCCCGGGCGAAGTTCTTTTTCCGCTCCTCCTCGAGCGAATGAACATCTTTACCGATCCCCAGCGTCCCATGGCCACCAGCCCAGGCATTTACGAAATCAACAGCCCGACCGCGGATTCCCCGGTCCTGATCACCACCAATTTCTCGTTAACCTACTTCATCGTTTCGGGCGAGGTGGAGAACTCCAAGCTCCCGGCCTGGCTGATCGTCTTTAATACCGAGGGGCTTTCCGTGGTCACCGCCTGGGCCGCCGGGAAATTCGCCGCCGATGGAATAGCCGCCTATGTGAAAAAATGCGGGATCGACCAGAAAGCCCCCAATAAGCGCCTGGTCATTCCCGGGATGGTGGCAGGCCTCTCCGGGGAGCTGGAGGAAGAGCTGGCGGGCTGGAAAATCATCATCGGCCCGCGCGAAGCGCAACACATCACACCGTTCCTCAAAGAATTGCAGTAGGCAGTAGGCAGTAGGCAGCAACCAGCAAAGAGCAAAACGCATCGGAGCACAAGAGCACAAGCAACAAGAGCACCAGACAAACTGAAATATACCGGCGGCGGTCCGCGGTCATTCAGCGAGCAAGGAGTTAACAATGATCCTTATAGGTGAGAATCTTAATATCATGTCCAAGACCCTGGGCCCGGCGCTCAAGGAAAGAAAGGGCCAGCCGATCCAGGAGATGGCCAAGTCCGAGGTCCAGGCCGGGATTGATTATATCGACGTGAACATCGGGCCCGCCCGGAAGGACGGGCCCGATCTCCTGGGCTGGGCGGTGAAAACCGTCCAGGAAGCCGTCAGTCTGCCCCTGAGCCTCGACACCACCAACATGGACGCAATGGAAGCGGGCCTGGCGGCCCACCGGGGCAAGGCCATCATCAACTCCGTTTCCCTTCAATCCGGCCGGGCGGACCGGCTCCTGCCGCTCGCGAAAAAGCACGGATCCTATGTCATCGCCCTGCTCTGGGGGGCGGAAGGCATGCCCCGGGACGAAAACGAGCGGGCCGTGCTGGCGGTGGACTTTCTCCAAAAAGCGGCCGAGTTCGAAATTCCTAACGAGGATATCCTGATCGACCCGATCATCTCCCCGGTCAGCGTGGAGATCAACCAGGTAAAATCCTGTCTCACCTTCCAGAGCCTGCTCACCGACATCGCCCCGGGCTGCGGCTCCACCTGCGGTCTTTCCAACATCTCGAACGGCGCCCCCGCCGAGCTCCGGCACTGGCTGGACAAAACCTATTTCATCATGCTCAAGCGCCACGGCCTCTCCTCTGCGATCGTCAATTCCTTCGACCAGGAGCTCATCGAGATCGCCCGCGGAAAGAAACCGGAGATCGAAAAGCTCATCCACCGGCTGATGGACGGCGAATCCGTGGACAAAAATTCCCTTTCGGAGACCGAGCTCAAATATTACAAATCCGCCCGCGTCCTCCTGGGACATACCGTCTATTCACATCTCTGGCTGGAAGCGTAATCCGCGCATAGGGCA
>JAPLJL010000310.1 GCA_026388615.1 Pseudomonadota bacterium
GGTCTCCCGGTTCAGGATGGTCAGGGTCCCGCGCAGGAGCCCCATGTGCTCGGCCATAGCCTTCAGGACCGGGACCATCACATCCCGGAGATCCAGGCGCTGGCTCAATTTCTGGCTGATCTCGAACAGGAGGCCGAGTTCTTTCACCTCCCGCCGGAGCGGGGCAGGATGGTCGGATTTATTCATGGAAATCCATGGTCATTAACTAAAAGATAAAACGTAGGGGAGGGCCTGGTGCCCTCCCGAAAAAAATCCTTCGGGCGGGGATAAACCCCGCCCCTACTTTCTTCCGAATTTATCTACAAAACCGGCAGATATTTGTCGAGCTCGTAACCGGTCACCTGGATCCGGTAGCGGTCCCACTCGATTTCCTTGTTCTCGATGAACTTCTCAAAAACGTGATCGCCCAGGGCCTTTTTCACCAGTTTGCTTTTCTTGGTCAGCTCGATCGCCTCGAGCAGGCTGCCCGGAAGGGTGTCGATCCCGGCTTCTTCCCGTTCCTTCTCGTCGATCTCGAAGATATCCCGCTCCACCGGTTTGGGCAGGGGATAGTTGTTACGGATGCCTTCCAGCCCGGCGGCCAGCATCACCGAAAAAGCGAGGTAAGGGTTGCAGGCCGGGTCCGGGAAGCGGAGCTCGATCCGGGTGGCCATTTCCTTCCCGGGCTTGTACATCGGCACCCGGATCAGGGCCGAGCGGTTCCGCCGGGCCCAGGCGATGTAAACCGGGGCCTCGTAGCCCGGGACCAGGCGCTTGTAGGAATTCACCCACTGATTGGTAACCGAGGTGAATTCCTTCACATGCTTGAAGACCCCGGCAATGTACGCCTTGGCGGTCTTGGAAAGATGAAACTCTTCCTTGGTGTCGAAGAAAGCGTTTCTTCCCCCTTTTACTAATGACTGGTGGCAGTGCATCCCGGAGCCGTTCACCCCGAAGAGCGGCTTGGGCATGAAGGAAGCGTACACCCCTTTTTCCCAGGCCACCTGTTTGACCACCACCTTGTAGGTCATGACCGTATCCGCCATCTCCAGGGCCTCGGCGTAGCGGAGGTCGATCTCGTGCTGGGAGGGAGCCACCTCGTGGTGGGCATACTCCACCTGGATCCCCATCTTTTCCAGGGTCAGCATGGTATTGCGGCGGAGATCATGGCCGAGGTCGAGGGGCAGGAAGTCGAAATAGCCTCCCTGGTCAATGATCTCAGGGAGCTTATCGCTCTTGAAGTAAAAATACTCGAGCTCGGGGCCGACGAAAAAGGTATATCCCAGCTTCTTGGCCTCCGCCAGATTCCGCTTCAGGATGTAGCGGGTATCACCTTCGTAATGGGTCTGGTCGGGGTTGAGGATATCGCAGAACATCCGGGCCACCGAGTCCTCCTGGGGCCGCCAGGGCAGGATCCGGAAGGTGGAGGCGTCGGGAACCGCCACCAGGTCGCTCTCGAAGATCCGGGCGAAACCCTCGACGCTCGAGCCGTCAAAGCCCATCCCCTCGGAAAAGGCCCCCTCGAGTTCCTTGTCGGTGATAGAGAAGCTCTTCAACTGACCCAGGATGTCCACAAACCAGATCTTGATGAATTTAACTTTTTTATCTTTGACGATTTTTAAAACGTTTTCCGGTCCCAGCTTTGCCATTTTTTTCTCCTTTCTCAAAAGAGCATTTTAGTCAAAACGATTGGTCAGCGGCATCCGGCGGTCCTTGCCCAGGGCCCGGGGCGTGATCTTGACCCCGGGGGCCGCCTGCCGCCGCTTATACTCGCTCCGGTCGGAAAGCCGGATCGCTTTTTCCACCATCTCCCGGGGCAATCCCGCCCCCACCAGTTCCTCGAGGTCCTTGTCCTCCTCGAGGTAACCCTGGATGATTTTATCCAGGACCCGGTAAGGCGGGATCGAGTCCTCATCCTTCTGGTTGTGCCGGAGTTCCGCGGTCGGCGGCCGGTTGATGATCAGGCGCGGGATGATCTCGCGCCCCGCCCGCTCGTTCACGTACTCCGAGAGCTGCCAGACCATTGTCTTGGAAATGTCCTTGATCACCGCGAACCCCCCGGCCATGTCCCCGTAGAGGGTGGAATACCCCACGGAGTACTCGCTCTTGTTCCCGGTGGTCAGGACCAGCCAGCTGAACTTGTTGGATAGGGCCATCAGGAGGTTTCCCCGGATCCGCGCCTGGAGATTCTCTTCGGTGAGATCGGCGGGCAGATCCCGGAAAACCGGCTTGAGCTCGTCCTGGAAAACCTGGAAAATCCTGGAGATCGGGAGGGTGAAGGTCCGGATCGATAGGTTCCGGGCCAGGGCCTCCGCCCCCTCGACACTTTCCCGGGCGGTGTAGACCGAGGGCATCAGGATTCCGAAAACATTTTCCGATCCCAGGGCCTCGACCGCGATCGCCGCGGTCAGGGCCGAGTCCACCCCGCCGGAAAGCCCCAGGGTAACCTTGGAAAAACCGTTTTTCCGGACGTAATCCCGGGTCCCGAGCGCGAGGGCCCGGTAGATCTCCTCCCGGGGATCGAGCTCGCCAACCCGGGGCGAGGCCACCGGAGGCCTGGTCCCCGCCGCGCGCGGTGCGGAAACCCGGACCTTTTTCACCTTCTCCGGCCGGCCCTCTCTGGCCCCC
>JAPLJL010000447.1 GCA_026388615.1 Pseudomonadota bacterium
AGGGTATTAAGATGGAAATGAAAATGGAATTTAACGGGATTGAATACGAGGTTTCCTACCGCCGGGTCAGATATGCCCGGGTAGAGCTTAAGACCGGAAAGCTTTTTCTGGTTCTGCCCCCCGGGAACGATCCCCGGGCCCTCCTGGAAAAACATAAAAACTGGATCTCCAAGAAAAAAAGATTCTTTGAAGAGTGCAGGAGTGATTCCGCCGGCAAGCAGATTTCCAATCGGACCGAAGCGGAGTTCAAGGAGCTTGTCTCAACCCTCGTTTGCCGGTATGCCCGGGAATTGGGGGTAACGGTGGGTAAGGTTTCCTTCCGGAAGATGAAAACCAAATGGGGAGCCTGCTTTCCGGCGAAAAGGAATATCACTTTTAATTCCACGGTCAGGTATCTTCCCGACCGTCTCCTGGAATATATCGTCTTCCATGAGGTCGCCCATCTTTGGGAGAGAAATCACAACCGGAAATTCTGGAATTTAATCGCGGAAAAGTTTGATGACTACCAGGGATTTAAAAAGGAACTTGCTTCATATCTGTTTAAGATCCGGGAGCAAGGCGCAGGGAGTAAATAGCAACCCCGACTTCGCCCGGCTTAAGCGGGGCAGGGTGCCCCGCCTGGTAAAGGGCTTCCGACTACGCCAAGGCTACGTCGGACAGGCCTCTGGGCTCGCAGAGCTCGAGCGCAGAGAACAAATGAGTCAATTGTATCTATTGGGTCCATTGCGCTTATAATGTCCATAGTGTTCAGACTATTTGCAAAGGTCATGGGTCATGGGTCATAGGTCAAAGCTTAAAGGTGAAAGGTTAAGAAACAGCCACAGATAATAAGAGGTTGTTGAATAGTTAATATCCGCGAATGTTTTAATCCATCCCTTAACCCGGAAAAAACATGAAAGTACACATTTTGGGCCTGCCCCAGGCCGGCCAGCAGGAGTTTTTCAGTCTTTTAACCGGCGTCAAGCTCGACCTGATCCGCCTGAAACCCCTGGAGATACATCCGGGGGTGTGCGAGGTAAAAGACCCGCGCATCCAGAAGCTCTCGGAAATGTACCGGCCGAAAAAAACGACCTTTGCCCGGATCGAATATTTTCTGCTGCCGGACTTTGCCTCCGTGGGGCCGGCGAAAGCCCTGATCTTCAGCGAATTGAGAAAAACCGACGAGATCTGCTGGGTGTCACGGTCGGAAAACGCCCAGGCCGAGATCGCGGATTTCGTCTCGGAAATGATCATCAACGACCTGGCCGTCACGGAAAAACGGATTGAAACCCTCGAACATGAACAACGCCGGAAATTCCTGGAAGCGAAAGAAAAAGAAAAAGCCCTGATGAATTCATGTAAAAAAGAACTGGAAAACGAAACCCCTCTCCGGCAAATCACCTTCAACCCGGAGGATCTGAAAACCATCCGCGGTCTTAACTTCCTGACCCTGAAACCCTGGGTTTTCGTGATCAACGCGCCGGAAGACCGGCTGGCGGATGATTCTTTCTCCCGGCAAATCAGCGAAAAATATGGTTATCCGTGCCTCCAGGTCTGTGCCGGCCTGGAAGAGGAGATCAGCCGATTGGGCGAATCCGAACGGAAGGAATTCATGAAAGAGATGGGCATATCCGAACCGGCATTGCACCAGATGACCCGGCTGGTCTTCGACGGCCTGGGCCTGATCTCCTTCTTCACCGTGGGACAGGATGAAGTGCGCGCCTGGCCGATCCGGAAAAACTCCCACGCCCCCGAAGCGGGGGGAGCCGTCCATTCGGATATCGAAAAAGGCTTTATCCGGGCGGAGCTGATCAAGTACAACGATTTGATTACGCTCGGAACGGAAGCCAAGGTCAAGGAAGCGGGCAAATTTTCCCTGAAAGGCCGGGATTATCTGGTGGAAGATGGGGACGTGTTGAACTTCAGGTTCAGCACGTAAAACAAGGTCATGGGTGATGGGTTATAGGTTATGGGTAAAAACCCAACACCTATCACCTAAAACCAGATAAACTCGAGAACCCACCTCCGGGGTTCTGAAAATCAAACAATCCCAATTAACGAACTGTTTTGGCGGCGGTCGGCCGTCAGCGGTCCGCGGTCGTCTTTGTGATTAAACCATTCCCCAGCGGGCGAGGCGAAGCGCCATCGGCATGAGCCAGCCCCTCCGGCTGAAGAAGGCGAGCGTTCCATAGAAAATGGACGGGGAGAGCCGCTTGAGCATCCAGGAAACCTTTCCGGAAAGCATCGGGATCACGTAGAACTTCCCCTTTTCCACCGCCCGGATGATCCTCCGCGCGACCTCCTCCGAAGTGATCCGGGAAAACTGAAAAGCCGCGTTGGCGAACTCGGTCTCGACTTCCTCCGTGTGCTGCATGTTCTTGACCAGGTTGGTGTTGAAGAACATCGGGCAGGCCACCGTGATCCCTATATTGAAGGGCGCCACCTCCGGCTTCAAGGTCTCGGAGAGGGAAATCACCGCGGCCTTGGTCGCGTTGTAGGGGCCCATGTTGGTCATCGAAAAAAGCCCGGCCGCAGAGGCGATGTTCAGGATGTGCCCCCCGCCCTGCCGCTTCATCCGGGGGATGAATTCGTGGCACCCGTAAAGCATGCCCCAGAAATTGATGCCCATGATTTTTTCCCAGTTCGCGAGCGGGATCTCCCCGACCAGTCCGGAAATGGCGATCCCGGCGTTGTTCACTAAAAGGTCCACGCCTTTCCATTGAGAAAAGAAATGGTCAGCCATCGCCTTTACGGATTCGGGCCGCCTGACATCGACAATCAAAATCTCTCCGGACCCCCCGGCGCGCTCCACCAGCTCCAGGGTCTCCCGGGAACCGACTTCGTTGATATCCGCGATGCCGATTTTACAACCCTTCCGGGCCAGGACCAGGGCCAGAGCCCGCCCGAGGCCCGAGGCCGCACCGGTGACCACCGCTCTTTTGCCGTCAAGATTGCTCATGGGAACTCCTTGTTAATGATCGACCACCGACGGCCGACCGCCGACCGCGGTCCAAGTAGGCAGTAAGCACCAAAACCCGGAGACAGGAAACAGGGAATAAACAAATTTATTAACCCTATGCCCTATGCTCTATGCTCCTCACGTATTACGTGAGGAAATCAAAGCAGTTCCGAAACCAGGCGAGCCAGGTCGTAAAGCTCCAGGTTATGCCCGCCGAACGTGTTAGCATCGGCGAAGTTCTGCTCGCAGAACGGGCAGGCGGTCACCAGGCCGGTGGCTCCGATGTCCTTGACCTCCTGCAGACGCTCCCCCGCCGTCCAAACCGCGAAGTCGGGAAAGGCGCTCTTCACCCCTCCCCCCGAACCGCAGCACCAGGAGTACTCCCGCCGGCGCTCGAGCTCACGGAACTCCAGCCCCGGAATCGCCCGCAGGACCTCCCGGGGCGCGTCGTAGACTCCGCAGTATCTCCCGATGTGGCAGGGATCGTGGTAGGTTACCACCTGTGGCAATTCCTTCCGGAAGTTGATCCGCTTTTCCCGCAACAGCTGGGCCAGGTACTCGGTGATATGCAACACCGGGGCTTCGAGATGCTCCGCGTACTCATGTTTTAAAGTGCTGTAGCATCCGGCGCAGGCGGTCACGATGACCTTGGCCCCCAGGGAATTGAACTTCTCGAGGTTGGGGGCCAGGTTTTTCTCGAATCCCGCCCGATCCCCGACCCGAAGCATGGTGCTCCCGCAGCAGCGCTCGGACTTGCCCAGGATCCCGAAATCCACCCCCGCCCGGGAGAGGATGGCGGCGGTCGCCTGGGCCACCGGCTGGAAATTCGGGTCGTAGGCGCCGGTGCAGCCGACGTAATAAAGAACCTCGGCCTTTTCCTGGTTGAGATCCTTGACCTTCAGCGCCCTGGCCCACTTGTCCCGGCCGGTGCGCGGCCGCATCCAGGGGTTGTCGTAATTCTGGATGGACTTGATCAGGACGTTATGCCCGGGAAGGGGGCCGTAGCCCTTCTGGACCAGCCACTCCCGGAGGGCGGTGAAGGCGTTCAGGGGCTCGTTGTTCTTGATCGGGTTACAGTTGACCTGGCAGTGGCCGCAGGCGGTGCAGGTATAGATCACCTTCAGGAGGCGCTCGGTGATCTCCAGCTCGGGGGGATCGGCGGTCAGGGCCCGGATGATCTCCTGACGCCCGGAGGCGAAATAGGATTCGTATTTGAAGCGGGTCCCAGCCGGGCAGCTGTCGGAATATCTCTGGGTCTGGACCTTCTCGGGGTTCACCCCCCGGCACATCCCGCAGCGGACGCACTTCCAGGACTGTTCCTTATAGGCCTCGAGGGGCTTGATCCCCTGGGCCAGGGGCGCTTCGAATATTATTTCGGCTTGGGGTTTGTGGGCGGATTTATTCATGTCATTGCTACCGATGGATAAGCCTTCGCTCACCCAAACAAGTGATTTTCAATAAATTAAATTCATCCACTTTTTGTCATTGCGAGTCCCGCCTCTGGCGGGACGCGGCAATCTCTCTTCCAACGGCCTGCTATTTTAGATTGCTTCGCTGCGCTCGCAATGACATTTGAGGGATTTTGTCCGCAAAGACCGCCTTTTGAATTCTTTGGCAACAGTTTCATAAAATTTTTATTTAAACTCCATGAATTCCTGGGGGTTGAGTGTGTTCTGGGGGTCCATCAGGCACTTGATCCGGAGGAGCTGGCGGTAGTAAGTATCATCCTTTTTATACATAAGCTGGCTCAGGTGGTACGGCAGCATGTCGAAAAAGGCCCCGGCCGGGTAAACCAGGTCCAGGATTCCCCTCTGGATCTCCCGGTACTCCGCCTCCCTGCCTTCCCAGTCCGGGCAGAGATAGAGTTCCCGGCCCATTGCGACTGAAACCGCCAGAAGCTGGGACCGGCTGATTCCCTTTCCCCCGAGAAATCCCTTGATTTTGTTCCAGAGATCCTCGGCCCGGTCAAAAGAACAGAAAAAAGGCAGGGTATTCTTTTCCCGGCGGAGCTGGACCCGGTCAGCACCCTCGGGCGGGTCGGGGGCCTGCTCCAGGTTACCACCCTGTTTCCGGGCGATCCGGTCGATCTCCCGGCCGTTGAAATCGCTGAGTTCCGTGAAGGCCTCGACCGCAGCGGTGAGCGTGACCCCGGCGGACCGGCCTTCGCCTTTTTCCGCCAGATACCCTTCCTGGCAGTAACCGCGGCGGGAGATCTCCTTAAGCGCAGCCAGGGCGGACGTCATCCCGGAAAAATTGAAGTGCAGGAACTTTTTCTTTCCCCAGCGGGGATAAATCAGAATTTTGCCCGACACGACGATTCCGTAGGTGTCCCGGGAGCCGAGATACCACTGGGAAAGGTATGGCCCCCCCTCCCCGGTCCAGGGAACCGTCTTTAACGAAAGCGCGTGCGCCCCCGTCCGCTGCACCCGGCCGTCCGCGAGGACCACCTCCAGGGGACCGAGCTTGGCTTCGGGAAACTTGCTCGCGTCCCAGGCCGGCTCCCGGATCAGGTAGGTGGTGATAAATTCTGGCGAGAGGGAACCGATCGGATAGGGCGGGCGGAAGCCCTGGGGGTCCAGGGCCGAGATCAGGCCCGGGAAAGCCACTCCCCTTTCCACCTCCACGAAGAGGTTCCGGCCGTCCACCATCCGGACCGCGCTGAGTTTCTGAAAGTCCATGATCACCCCGGGGATCTCCGCCACTTCCCGGGGAAAACGGTAGCCGGAACCGGTGAAAACCTTGAACTTATTCTCGGCCGCGAGCTGGACCATCCGGATCACCTCGGCCACCGACCGGGGAGCCCGGCCGATCAGCTTGAGCTCGCCCGGGGGCTCGAGGAAATAGGAGGCCAGCCGCTCGCTGCTGACGGCCGCAAATTCGGAGAAGATGTTGTCTACCTGACCCATATTATTAAAATGTCTAATGTCTAATTTCTAATTCCTAATTTCTAATCAATTCCCAATGTCCAAACACCTAATTATTATCATTCTGTCATTAGTCATTTGCCTTTTGATTAGTCATTAGAAATTAGGCATTAGACATTCGCAATTTAAAAACCTAAAACTTTCGTATTCATGATTCCGTCCGGGTCCATTTCCTTTTTCAGTTTTATCACCAGCTCCCGGTAAATCCCGAGCTTCGGGAACTGGCGGGAAAAGGCGTTGGCGAAGTCGCGGGGGATGAAGAGGTCCATGGCAATCATCATGTCCGCGCAGTCGGTCTCGAAGCGGCGGATGCGCTCCCGGTCCTCAGCGTCGCCCCGGTTGTACCACATGTCCAGCTCGAACCAGCAGCCCCGGCCCAGGGGAAAGGGCCCCTGGATGGCGGTGTGGGCCGGGTAAAGGGGCCGGTCCCACATTTTTTTGGAGAAGAACAGGCGGATAAAAGAAGGCGCCAGGGCCAGGCCGAGCAAGCGCCGGGCCATAACCCGCCAGCGCTTCTCCCCGGTTTTTTTCTGGACCTGATCGGCGGAGCGGTTCAAAAGGATGCCCAGGGCCCGGAGCTTGGTCCGGAGATTGTTCGGCGGGTTCAGGGGCTGGAAGTGCTTCTGGATGAGCAGGTTGAACTGCCGCGTGAGGTCGGGGATCCGGTCCATGGTGGTGGCGCAGCCGAGGAAATAAAAGCAGCCCCGCCAGCGCATGATCCCGCCCAGGGTGTAGCACTTGCGGAAAACCAGATTCGCGAAATCGTCACCCCAGAGTCCCACGATATCGTAAAAGAGATCCATGACCGCCTTCTCGATGACGACGAAGCCGTGCTTCCGGGACAGTTCCTGCACCTTCTTTTCCCTGATCCGGACTTCCTCGGCGGTGCTCCCGGTCAGGGTGACCAGGACCAGGTCCTCGGGAAAGGCCAGGGCCACCTCCTCCACGATCGGACCCATCAGGGCCGAGAGGGTGATGTTCGAGCTCTTGTAGATCTCATCGGCTACGTTCTCCCGGGCGATGTCATAGATGAAGTCGATGATCTTGTCGGTGCTGTCCTTGAGCATGTCCTTGGCCCGGTAAATTATCATTTTCCGGTG
>JAPLJL010000223.1 GCA_026388615.1 Pseudomonadota bacterium
GGAAGTCCTCACCAAAAGGCGCGGTTTGATGCCGAAGACCGGCAAGTTCTGGGCGGTTTATTTTAATATTCCCCTTGAGGAAATCGCGTGTTTGAAAAAGTATTACCCAAAAACTCAATCCGGGTAATCGAAAAAATCTCCCCGGGGATCAACGCTTTCTATCTCGCCGGAGGGACCGGCCTGGCCCTTCAGCTGGGCCATCGAAAATCGGCGGATTTTGATTTTTTCTCAGCCGATCCATTCAATCCTGACGCTCTCCTGGAACATATTCGTCCCGCCAAGACCCTTCTCGTTCAGGAAGGAACGATTCATTGTGAGCTTGATCAGGTTAAGCTTTCCTTTCTTTTTTACCGTCAGCCACTGGTTTATCCGTCCATTTCCTGGAAAGGAATAAAACTTTCGGACTGGAAGGATATTACCGCGGAAAAGTTTAAATCGGTTTCGCAACGGGGATCCAAGAAGGACTTCTACGATTTGTACGCCATTCTGCAAATGAAATTGTCGATTGAGGAAGCCTGCGGGATCTTCAAAACCCGTTTTGCTTCGTCCGGTTTGAACCTTTATCACGTTTTAAAAAGCCTGACATTTTTCGAAGAAACCGAAGGGGAACCCGACCCCATGCTTATTATCAACAAATCCGAATGGAACTGGAAAAAAATCAAGAATTATTTCGTGAAAAATATCAAAGAATTTGAGAAATATTTGGTACTAAGTGTGAACTCGCAGAAATAATCTTTCCTGTCCCTCTGCCCGTAAAAAAGGGAGCCCACTGAGGGCTCTCGAAAAATCTATCCGGATTTCCCCTCTTTGGTTAAAGAGGGGCCAGGGGAGATTCGAATAGTCTTTCTTAATTAATTCTGAAAATCCCCCACTCCCCCTTTTAACAAAAGGGGAAAAGAAACAAGTGGAGATAAAAAAAGGAGCCCGATAACGGGCTCCTGAATATTCGATCAAATTTCCCCTCTTTGGCGAATGTGGGGCGAGGGGATTATTCTTTAGGTCTTCTCAGTTTCTTCTTGTCCACCTTCCCTACCGCGGTCATGGGCAGTTCCTTCCGGATCTCCCACTCCTTGGGAACTTCGTAAGGGGATAACTTTTTCTTGGCGAATTCCGCCAAATCCTTCTTGATCGCCGCCTCGTCCCCTCCGAATTTATTGTCGGGTTTCACGGTCAGGTAGGCTTTGACTATTTCGGAGCCGGGGCGGTCGGGGTTTACCTCCCCGATCAGAGCGATCAGATCCACGGCCTCATGCTCGGTGAGAAGCTCCTCCACCCGCTTGGAAAAGACCTTGAAGCCGCCGACAATGATCATGTCTTTGGTCCGGTCCACGATCCGCAGGTAGCCCTCCGCGTCCTGGATCGCGACATCTCCGGTATGCATGTAGCCGTCCTTATCAATGGCGAACTTGGTTTCGTCCGGTTTTTCAAAGTACCCGATCATAACCTGCGGCCCCTTGACGCAGATCTCCCCCGGCTTCCCCTGTTCCACTTCCTGCCCGGTGTCGGGATCGACCAGTTTCAGGTCGGTATTGATCATGGGCAGGCCGATGTGGCCCAGCTTTTTCTTCCCCTGGGAGGGATTCATCACCGTGAGCGGCGAGGTTTCGGTCATCCCATACACTTCTAAAAGCTTTCCCGCCCCGATTATCTTCTCCAGCTGTTTCTGGGTTTGCTCCGGGAAGGGCGAGGCCGCCGAGATGCAGTTCTTCAGGTTGGAATGGTCCACGGTCGCGAATTTGGGATTGGCGATCAGCATCTGGAAGAGCGACGGGACATTAACCAGCGCGGTTGGCCGGTACTTGGCGATTTCCTTGCAGATATGGTCGGTATCTCTCGGGTTGGGGATCAGGATCTGCGTCCAGCCGAGATAGGAGCAGCAAATGTTAAAGAAGAGACCGGCAATATGGAAGAAAGGAAATCCGGAAAGGGCGACGCCTTCCCCTTCTTTCCAGTCGAGCCACTTCATCACCAGCAGCAAGTCGGAAAGGGAGTTCCGGTGGGTCAGCATCGCTCCCTTGGGCGCGCCGGTGGTCCCGCCGGTATACTGGATATACGCGATGTCATCCGCGGTGATTTTTACCTGGGGCAGCTCGGAGGAAAATTTACTGGATTTGATCACCTCTTCCATCCGGTAAACCGTTTTCCCGGCCAGGGGGGTGACTGGACCGGTCGGGATTTTTTTCATCTTCTTTCCCATGAACCTTTTCCACGCCGGCAGAAATCCGCCCACCTGGGCGGCGACGACTAACTTTAAATTCGGCAGGTCATCGGCAACCTTGACCAGCCGGCCCGCGAAAATGGCGTCCAGGGTCACCAGGCCCTTGGCCTTCAAGTCCTTGAGCTGGTAAACCATCTCTTCTCCCGACATCAAGGGTGAAACCCCGGAAACCACGCAGCCGGCCTTCAGGGTTCCCAACCAGGAAATGATGTATTCCGGGAGATTGGGCAAATTGATCCCCACCGCGTCGCCTTTTTTCAGGCCGGAAGCGATCAGCATCTGCGCGAACCGGTTGGAATAAAGGTCCAGTTCGGCGAAGGTTATCTTGACCCCCATATAATAGAACGCGGCCTTGTCCGGGAATTTTTTCAGCGCGGGCAGGACAGCATCAACATAGCTCTTTTCCCATAATTTGGGATCGATATCGTCTACACCCGGGTCGTAGGACTTTCTCCAAAATTTTTCTTTCGGCATGATCCCCTCTCCTTGTTTCTGTCATTCCCGCGAAAGCGGGAATCCAGATTTT
>JAPLJL010000234.1 GCA_026388615.1 Pseudomonadota bacterium
TCCACGGAATTGCGAACCATCCCCACGCATCCTCCCACGCAGGCCAGTTCTTTTCCCACGAAGACCCGGACGGAACCGGGGAGGTCGGAAAAATCAGTCAGTGGCCGTTTCAGGGTTTTCTTTCTCGAGTCCAGCAGTTTCTTCCCCTCGATTTGGATCTGGGAAAGAGCCAGGGGACCGTAACCCTTCTCGTGGAGATATTGCAGATGCTCGATTTCCCGGGGATCGAACCCCATCAGGTGGCAGGAAACCGCGTCCACCGCGAGCCCGTTGGCGCCGCCCACCATCAGGCCATAATGAACCGGGTCGGCGTTCATCGGCCCTTGCCCTTCCCCCGCGTAAATCGAATCGGCGATCACGAAATCCGGCTTCCTCACCTGGTACAGGTCGGCGATCTTCTTATGAATATCATAGTTATGGTGGAGAAGACGGGCCCGGGGACGCAGCAGCCCCAGGTTATTTTTCACCGAAAGGGTCACGTGGGTGAACATATTCACCTTGATCTTTGGCAGGGACACGAACAGATCCGCCTCCAGCCAGCGCTTCGGGACGAGAAAACGGGGCTGGATCAGGGGATCCTTGACCTCCGCCGAAACCCGCGGGGCGCCGGAGAGATAAAGCGGGCGGGCATAACCTTTCAGCACCGCGTTTACCCCCATCACCCCGAAAAAAATCTGGGAGGGGCCGATCAGGGTATCCTCGGCCACTTCGATCTCTCCCGCCTTGAGATCATGCAAGGCCCGGACCACCCCCCCGATCAGCTTGGGCTGGGTCACCACCCCGATATTGAGCGGGGGCCGGGCCGGGTAGACAAAACTCGGCTTCACGAAGACCGACTTGCCACGGGGGTCAAACCCGGATTCCTCGAAAATCCGGCGGGTCTTCTTCCGGATCTCCTCCATTTCATATTCCTGCTGGTCAACGACGAAAACCTTGGGTTTCATCATGCCTCCATAAAATAGGTCAGGGGTTATGGGTCATGGCTCAATAGAAAACCTTTGAATTTTGAACTTTAAGCTCTTATTCAATATTTCCCATACTTCTCCACCGCTTCCCTCATTGCCGCCACGTTTTCGGGCTTGGCGTCGGGGGGAATCTCGCACCCGGAGGCCAGGATGAAACCGCCTCCTTCCCCCACCTCTTCAATCAGTTTCCGGCAGTAATCCAAAACCTGGTCTTTGGTTCCCAAGGCCAGGATCCGGGCGGGAACATCTCCCTTGATGCAGAGTCTTTTCCCGATGGTCTTTTTGGCCTTGAAAATATCCGTGGCGCCGTCGAATTCGAGCACGCAGCTTTTTTCCGGGAGTTCCTGCAGGGCTTCCAGGTGCGGGGTCCAATCGGAATCACAGTGCAGAACCGTGACCACTCCGGCCCGGCTCAGGAGGGAAGTAATCTCGCGGATTTCAGGCAGGGCCAGTTCCCGGAATTGCCGGGGGGAGAGAAACGCTTCCCGATGGAATCCGATCAGGACCCGGGGCACCCCGCTGATCCGGCTCATGAATTTCGCCACCCTCACCAGAGATGGGACAGACCTTTGTATTGCCCGGCTCACCGTTTCCGGCCGCTGGTGAATATCCCGGCTGAACTCCTTCAGTGACCGGGCGAGAGAAATCATGCAAAAGGGACTTTCGAATCCCCCGCCGAGAAAAGTGGGGAAACCCATTTTCCCGGCATCTCTAATACTGGCAATCGCGGTAGTAATCGCGGAAATGGACAAGCCCAGGATCTTCAACCGGCCGGGCAAACCGGAAATTCCCGGCCGGATGAACTGGGGGCGAATCTTAGGTAAAAACCGCCGCATAAATAACGGCATCCCTTTTCGGATTATATACTCGTAATCCTCCACCGTCATCAAGGGTTCTTCGAAACACTGCCAGGATTCATCGGGTGGAAGTTCGCGGCCGGGAAGCCTGACCGGACAGGGCTGAGCCAGGGCCACCATTAGGGGATGCAGGTTGGTGGCCGGCAGGTAATTCATATCCGGCTCAAATTCCTGGTTGAAGATCCGGTGGACCCGCCGGTTCTCCCGAGGATTAAAAATGTAATCGTGGACGGATATCCCCGCGAAGCGGGCGGCGAAGGAATAAACCATCGTAGTGAACGGAACCCGGTCGGGCGTTTCCAGGCGGATGGCGGCCTCCACCCTCCGCTTCCGCTCTTCAAACTTCTGTTTTATTTCATTCCCGCCCTGATTCATTAAGTTTCTTTAGTTTCTTTGGTTTACCTTGAACCCTAGGGCCCAGGGATCCTCGAACCCTCGGCCCCTATCTTTTTCCATTCATCATTCGTCAATCGTCAATAAATTTTCTTACTATTCCGCAATCCGCATTCCGCAATCCGCAATTTATTACCCCTTTGCCCATTGTTTGACGATTTTAACCCCCTGAACCGCGTCCCGGCAGCCAGCGTCCGCCCCAACATACGCCTTGACCTCGTCGTTAACCATGCTTCCACCGATCATAACCTTAACCTTTTCCCGCAGATCGGCCTTTTCCAGCGCCCTGATGGTTTCCTTCATCGCGTCGTAGGCAACGGTCAGCAATCCGGAAAGCCCCACGAACCTGGAGCCGGTTTCCCTGACCCGGGCGACAAAAATCTCGGGGGCGATATCGACCCCCAGGTCTATCACCTCGAAACCCGCCCCGGTGAGCAGATCAGCGACGATATTTTTTCCGATGTCGTGGACATCCCCTTTTACCGTGCCCAGGACAAATTTTCCCAAACCGGTTGAGTCCCGGTCTTTTCGCAAAACCGGCTTGATCAGTTCGAAGGCTCCGCGGAAAATATCCCCGGAATAGATCAGATCGATAAGATAAAGCTCCTGGGCTTCAAACTTCTGGCCAATGATCTCTATCCCCGTTTTTAAATCGGCCAGGATCGCTTCCGGATCCTCCCCGGCCTGGATTTTCCGGCGGACCAGGTCCAGCACGAGATTCTCATCCAAATTCGCCAGCGCGGTTTTGATCTCTTCACCCATGCGAAACGATCCTTTTTGCCATAAGCCCGATGAATCGGGCAACTACAGTAATTTTTCCTTTTTGTAGTCTGCCGATTTATCGGCGGTTTTTTCAAAATCCAGAAATATCATATTTTTTTTACCAGGCGTTCCAGATCGACGGCTGATTGTGAAAGCAGATCCGTCAATTCCCGAAGACTGCCGATAATTTTTCCCCGGTCATCCCGGTCAGGGGAAAATTCCACGTCTGCGATAGCTTCCCGGATGTCTTTTCCTTCCGTCACCGAAGCCCGGATCTGATACAGATATTTCTCCAGGGGACGGATTTGATCGGCTATATCCGCGCACCCCATAAAAGCCGCCGTCCCCTTGATGGAATGGCAGGCCCTGTATATCTCCTCTATGACAAATTTCATGTTGGCCGGTCTGCTCTTAAGCTTGGGAACAAATTCTTTCAGCACCTCCAGCCGGTCGTTCATTTCTTTTATGAACGAGTCCCGGTATTTTTCAAGTTTTGGATCCATAATTCTTCTTTATACTATTCCAACTTCACTCCGTTTTCAAAGGAAACCCGCCCAATAAATTGGGCAACTACATATTCATATGATTTTGTAGTTTGCCGAATTACGTGTCCCGTCTCTGGGCGGGATCGGCTATTTTAAATATTTTGATCGTGGTGGCCGGCCTTGGCCGGCTCAGATTCCGATTGATGACCTATTAGTCTTTTCAATCCATTTCCCATAAAATATATCCATGACAGTTAACGCAACCCCCGCCTATTTTGCCGCGGAAGAAAAATACCGCGAAGCCAAGACCGTTCCCGAGAAGATCGCCGCGCTCGAGGAAATGCTCTCGGTCATGCCCAAGCACAAAGCCAGCGAAACACTCAAAAAGGAGCTCAAAACCAAGCTTTCAAAACTCAAGGAATCCCTCCAGAAAAAATCCGCCACCTCCTTCCGGGGCACGGTCCCGACCATCAAGCGGGAAGGCGCCGGCCAGGTATTCATCATCGGTTCCCCCAACTCCGGGAAATCTTCCCTGCTGGCCAACCTGACCAAGGCCACCCCGGAAGTCGGCGAATACGCATTCACCACCCAGACCCTGATCCCCGGGATGATGAAGTTCGAGGATGTCCAGGTCCAGCTGGTTGATACCCCGGCCATTTCGCCCGAGCATACCCAGACCTGGCTTTCGAGTCTGCTCCGAAACGCGGATGGAATCGTCCTCGTCCTGGACCTGGGATCCGATCAGATTCTAGAGGATTCCGAAGAAATCTTTAAATACCTGGCCCAATGCAAGATCAGTTTTGCACCCGCCTCCCCCACCCAGCATGAACCGGGATGGGTTTCCATCCCGGGTTTTCTGGTCGGGAACAAATCCGACCTTGACGATGACGGCGTGCGCCGCCAGATACTTTCCGAGACTCTCGGCCCGGGCGCTTCCATAATTCCGGTTTCCCTCCTGGATGAAAACAGCCTGGCCGCCCTGCCGGCAATAATATTCCGGCTTCTAGATAAAATCCGGGTCTATTGTAAGGCTCCGGGAAAACCGGCGGATTTATCCAACCCCACCGTCCTGAAATCAGGAAGCACGGCTTTAGAATTCTCCGAAACCATCCATAAAGACCTGCTGGAAAAATTCAAATTTGCCCGCCTCTGGCGCAAAGGCCAGGCCGGCGGGGAAAAATCGGAAGGACCCACCCCGGACGGTATCCGCATCGCCAGGGATTACGAGCTTAAAGATGGGGATGTGGTGGAAATACATACCTAAAAGCAATTCCGGGTTCAAAGTTCAAAGTTCAGAGTTTGTAGCCTCCGGCTCGTAAGAGCCTACCCTCCCTCCGGGCTGGAGGCCCTACGGGCAGGAAGCCGGCATGTACACTTTCGGCGTGCCTGCGATCATCGAGCCCGAACTATCATGCGCCAATGGGCCTTCATTTCCCTGAAATATTGCGATTGGGCCAAGCTCTTGTATCGAGCTAAACGGAAAGAAGGGAAAAAACATGA
>JAPLJL010000276.1 GCA_026388615.1 Pseudomonadota bacterium
ACCCTTAACCCGGCCGCCAATAAGGTCGAAGCCTCGAAGACCGAACCCGCTCCGGCGGCGGCCCCAGCTCCGATCCCGCCTACCGCGGCAAAGCCGGCCGCTCCAGCTAATCCTGTTGCCCCGGCTCCGGCCACGCCTGCGGCACCCGCTGCTCCGGCTCCGGAGAAGCCGGCCGGCAAATAATAGTCATTTTGCTTTACTATTTTCAGGATTGATTTCCCGGGCCCCGGAAACGGGGCCCTTTTTTTATTTGCATTCTTCTCGTTTCGCTATTCGTTCAACGAATTATATGATCGCGTTCATAGATGGTGTCCAACGGTCGTTATAGTTGCCCGATTTATTTATCCCGATTCCAGAGGGACTTGTCCTGAAGCATGAAGGATCGGGCAACGAGGTTTTTCTTCCAACGAGCCTCATAAATGAGGCGACTACAAAACAATGAAAATAATCATTGGAAATTTATACCCTCACCGCCGCTTTGAATATAGAATTAACCCTGGTCGGTTGAAAATATATTTCGGATTATGATTGCTCAAATTAAGCTTTTGTTTCCGCCCCCTCACCCTGGTCGCCCTCTTTTTCACCATCATCGTGATGTTCTCCCTCAAGGGGGAATACATCATCAAGGGACCCCTGGATGTCCTCCGGGTGGCGGTTCCGATGGGCTTTTACTTTTTCCTGATGTGGTTCGCCACCTTCTTCCTGGTGAAAAAAATCGGGGGGAACTACGGGCAGACCGTCGCCACCTCCTTCACCGCCTCGAGCAACGACTTCGAGCTGGCCATCGCGGTCGCGGTGGCCACCTTCGGCATCAACCACGGCGCCGCCCTGGCCGCGGTCATCGGACCGCTGGTCGAAGTGCCGGTGCTCATCGGGTTGGTAAATGTTGCCCTCCGGTTCCGGAAAAGGTATTTTTCCCAGTAATGTCGGAATATCTTCGTTATACCTACGCCCTGACCGCCGCGGAGCTCGAGCGGCTTCGCCGGGAGCTTTCCGGCCGGAACCAGGCCCTTCCCAAAATCGAAAAGACCCCCTGCAAGGTTCTCGACCCCCGGATACCCATCGGCTACGCTACCCCGGATTCCTGGAACCAGGGTTCCTGCCGGCGGCGGGGTTCATGGTACCGCCGGTCCGACCAGGCGGGGAAATATATCGTCGGCAGCGCCTTCCGGCTCGAGGGATTCCCCGGGGGCACGGTCATCACCGAGACGACTTTTACCCCTCCCCGCCTTCCCGGCCGGGAAGAACAGCTCGAGCTGATCCAATCGGAGATCTACCAGTCGGAGAAACCGGTTGACTGGGAAAACGTCGAAAGCTCAGAGGTCATGGAACTTTTTAAGGATTTTAAATCCATGGGCACCCGGGAGATCCCCGTGCTCCTCAAGCGCCTGAAGCCCCTGGGGCTCCGGGGCCTGGCCAAGGCCACCGTCCTCTTTCGTGAGATCTTCGTCACCAACTGCGCCAATCACGCCAACTTTCTCGATCCCCGCTACTTTATCGAAGAAAACGGGGAGAAAATCCCCTATTCCATTTCCGATAACACGCTTTTTATCTGCTCGGCCTGCGCCGAGATCTTTGATCTCGTCGGAGCCAGATTCCGGACCAAGCTGGTGGTCCCCTGCCTGGGCGCGGCCATCTACGGCCTGATGGAGATCAATCGCTACCACCGGGTGCAGAAGTTAGAATAATGGCCGGGAATTTCTAATTTCTAATGACTAATGTCTAATCAATGTTGTTTGCAATTAGTGCTTGGTCATTAGTCATTGGGGTTTAATTAGAAATTAGACATTAGGAATTAGGCATTCACGATGAACATCGCCTCCGGCCTTTCGCCCGAAATCCTGGATTCCCTTTACGACGGGATCTATATCCTCGGTCGGGACCGCAAGATCGTGTACTGGAACCAGGCCGCCGGGCGGATTTCCGGTTATCCCTCCGCCGAAGCCCTGGGCAAAAGCTGCCACGACCACATCCTCACCCATCTGGACGACGAAGGCCAGAATATCTGCCATACGCCCCTCTGCCCGATCGACCAGGCTTTTTCCGACGGCCAAACCCATGACACCCAGGCCTACCTCCAGCACAAGGAGGGGCATCGGGTCCCGGTCGAGATCCGCACCGTCCCGATTTTCGACGCCCGGGGTGAGATCGAGCGGGTCGTGGAGATCTTCCGGGAACACCTGCTCCCCGAAGCCACCCGCCAGCGGATCGAGGAGCTGGAAAAACTGGCGCTGATCGATTCCCTCACCGGGCTGGCCAACCGCCGCTTCGCCGAGATCACCATCGGATCGCGCCTGGCGGAAACCCAGCGGAACGTCTGGCCCTTCGGCCTCCTCTTCTTCGATCTCGACAATTTCAAGGGGATCAACGACGGTTTCGGACACGACGCGGGCGACCGGGTTCTGATGATGACCGCCAAAACCATGATCAACGCCCTCCGGCCCTACGATTTCGTCAGCCGCTGGGGCGGGGATGAGTTCGTGGTGCTGATCGTCAACGTGAACCGGGAAAAACTGCTCAAGGTGGCGGAGAAGCTCCGCCTCTTTATGGAAAAATCCACCTTCCCGCTGGGGGGAACCCGCCGCCGGGTCACGGTCTCGATCGGGGCTGCCCTGGCCCGGCCGGACGATACCCCGGAATCCATCGTGAAAAGAGCCGACCAGGCGATGTACCGGTGCAAGCAGGCCGGGAGAAACTGCGTCCAGAACGAAGATGGGTCATAGGTGATAGGTCATGGGTCATGGGCTAAAACCCAACAATCAACACCAACCACCTGAAAGCGATCAAATAATTCCAAATAAGGATTCAGAGACGTAATACTGTAATATAACGACGGCTACGGCAAAAAAAGCGCAAGCCAATAAGGCCCTGGAGGATACAGATTTAAGCTTCATAAGAACGATTATATAAAATAAAAGGTCCTTCGGGTTCTTGTGTCCTTATCTCTGGCGCTCTTGAATCTGGCGCTCTTGTCTCTTGGTCTTTTTTGCTCTTAGGCTTCTTAACTTTTAGGCTGTAAGCTACATACTGCATACTGCTTACTCCTTACCCTCCGGGCCGTAGGCCCTCTGGGCCGGAGGCTGCATACTGAGAGAGCAGGCTTCCCTCGACCACAATGCCTCGGGATCTTATCGAAAAGCCTGCGGCTACCTGCCTACTGCCCACCCCGCCGGCCGGCTTACCCGTCCTTTTCCGACACCGCGGAAATCTCGGACATGACCTGTTCGAATTCCTGGTGGGCTTTCTCCCACCTCCAGTAACGGTCGGGAAGCTCCTCCTTCACCCGGACGTACTCGCCTTTCAGAGAAATCACGAGTTCGCTGTCCTTATAAGTATCCGGGAGCGCGAGCAGCCCTTCGATTTCCTGCTTTCTCCGCTCGAGTCCGGCGATTTCCTGCTCGAGCGTCTCGATCTCTTCCTTGAGCTTGTTCCGTCTCCGGCTCCCGGCCTGCCGGGCCTCGGCTTCCAGTCGCTTCCGGTCCCGGGTCTTTCTTCCCCCGGGGATGGAGGATTTTTCCGGGGCCGGGATGGCGGTTCCCGGCTCCGCCGGTTCCGAAACCGCCGGTTTTTTCGCGAGGTAATCCGAATAATTCCCGGTATACTCAAACAATTTTCCGGCCCGCAGCTCCACCACCCGATGGACGAGCTTGTCCAGAAAGTAGCGATCGTGGGAAATGACCAGGAGGGTGCCGTCGAAATCGTTCAGAGCTTCCTCCAGGGCCGCGCGGGCGGACTGGTCCAGGTGGTTGGTGGGCTCATCCATAATGAGGAAATTGACCGGGGCCAGCAGAATCTTGGCCAGAGAAACCCGGGCCTTCTCGCCCCCGGAAAGGGCCGCGATCCTCTTCTCCGCGTCTTCCCCGCGGAACTGGAAAACCCCGAGCGCGTTCCGGACCTCCTGCCGAAGACGGCTGGCCGCGGAGTCGGCCACCTCCCGGTAAACGGTTTTTTCCAGGTCGAGGGTATCCACCTGGTGCTGTTCGTAATAGCCGATCGCGGTCCGTTGGCCAAGCTCGAGCCGGCCCGCGTCCGGGGCAAGTTCCCCGGCGATCAGGCGGGCCAGGGTGGTCTTGCCCTCCCCGTTTCCGCCGATCAGGGCGACCCGCTCCCCCCGGTAGATGGCGAGATCCAGCCCGGAAAAGATCGTGCGGTCGCCGTAGCGGAACTCCAGTTTTTCCGCCCGGACCACGTCGTGGTAGCTTTTCTCCTCCACCGAGAGCCGGAAGCCGAAGCGCGGGGGAGGCGGAGGTGGAAGCTCGGGCTCTTCCATATTTTCGAGGATCCGCATCCGGCTCTGCACCTGCACCGCCCGGTCATTCCAGGCCCGGTAACGGTTGATATACCTCTGCTGGCGTTCGCGCTCCTCCCGCCATTCCTGGTGGCGCTTCCGGGCCACCTCGGCCCGCTTTTCCTTATCTATTTCGTAGAAGCGGTAATCCCCGGCGTAGAGCTCGAGCTTGCCCCGGTCGAGCTCGCCGATCTCCTGGGCCAGGCGGTCGAGAAAATAACGGTCGTGGGAAACCAGGAGGATGCTCCCCGGGAAAGACCGGAGGTATTCCTCCAGCCACTCGAGCGAGGGCAGGTCGAAATGGTTGGTCGGTTCGTCGAGCAGCAGTAGGTCGGGCTTCGAGAACAGGAGGCGGCCCAGGTAGACCCGCATCCGGTACCCCCCGGAGAGCTCCCGGAGCGGACGCCCGAAATCCTCCTCCCGGAACCCGAGGCCGGAGAGAATGATCTTGGCGTCGTTTTCCAGCCGGTAGCCGTCCAGGCTCTCGAAGCGCTCTTCCAGCTCCGCGATCTCGCGGATGAGGGCGTCGTGGCCTTCCGGGTGATGAGAGAGCCCACTCTGGAGCGCGGCGATTTTCTGCTCGAGCGCCAGGACCTCTTCCCGTCCCTCCCTCACGGTCTCCAGCACCGTCCCGTGCCGGGCGGCGATTTCCTCCTGGGGCAGCAGCCCGATCCGGAAGCCCCGGGGCTTGATAATCGTTCCCTGGAACTCCAGCTCGCCCCGGATGATCCGGAGGAGGGTGGTCTTGCCCGCCCCGTTCGGGCCGACCAGTCCCACCCGGCGGCCGGGGTGGATGTTCCAATTGATCCCGGCGAGGAGGTCCCGCTCCCCGATCGAATAACAAATTTCCTTGAGTTGCAGCATAATTTTCCTTTACCCGCATTTATTTTAGCATCTCATCCGGTCAATCTGGTCTATCTCGTCTATCTAGTCTATCCAGTCTGTTTGGTTCCTAGAAAACCCGGGGGGTCTCGCGACGCGCACTCTTTTAGGCGTAAGGCGTGAAACGTGAGGCGTCAGGAGTTGGCAGTCAAAAACAGGCGTTAGGTGTTGGGTTTTCAGAAGCCCGGCTTCCGGCCCGGCTTCCGGCCCCGCTTCCAGCCCGTAGGGCTTACAGGCCGGAGGGTAGGGGCCTACAGCCCGGTCTCCGACCTGTAGGGTCTACGACCCGGAGGGAGGGGGGGTTAGTCCTCGCGACATGAAACAACGTGAGAAGTAAGACGTGAGAAGTAAGAGGTATTATATGTTTGATGAATTAATATATTTTTCTCTTCGTCTACCGTCTAACTTCTAACGTCTAACCTTTTTAAGAAGAGCGAGACTAACCCCCCAAAAAAGAAAACAGGAAATATGAACGAGCCGTCCCGCCCGGACGATCGGATAGATTTAATCGTAAAAAAGACGGACGGCTGATGTACTTCTGTAAACAATCCAGAGATAATTAGGTCCAGATCAAGATAGGGGGCTTAACGGAAAAGGAGGAAATAATGTCCCACCCGTGGAAATATTTCCTGAAATGTTTGGGATCGGTTTTGCTTATTCTCTTCGGGACCAGCTGCGCCGCCCACTCGGAAACCATCGAATTGAAGCCCCTCCCGGGGGAACAGGTCTCCTCGGACCGCTTCGCCTCCTACTCCCAGCCCGTTAAGGCGGAGGCCCAGCCGAAAATCCCTTCCTTGGTTTTCCCTCTGGCCCCGGCCCGGGTAAAGAATTATCAAGATATTTCCGCCAAGTTTACCTTGAAGGGGCCGAGGGAAAAGCTTCTGCTCAAAAATGGATTTGTCGTCATCGACTATGGGCGGACGGACGACATCGTGAAGCCCTATAAGGACATAAAAGAAGCGGGGGTGCCCGTCTTCGTCACCTCCGACACCCTGCTCCATCTCTACCATATCCAGTTCGACGAAACCCTCAAAAACATCGAGGAAAAGGAATTCTACCCTGACCTGATCAAACTCAGCCAGTTTTTAATGGATAAATCCTTGGCCCTGTCCTCATCCCTGAAAAAAGATCTGAAAGATGCCGCCCGGAGAAACGCGGCCTTTTTCGCCGTCGCCCTCAAGCTCCTGAAACCGGACGCCTCCATCCCCAAATCCGTGTCCAAGGAAGTGGAATGGGAACTTGACCATATCGACAAACACGCCGGGTTTCCCGGAAGCCCTTTCGATCCTTCTGATCTGCAAAAAGTCGAAGAAAATTCGATCTTCCGCTACATGGAGGACTACTCCCAGTATGTCCCCCGCGGCCATTACACCCGCAGCGAAGAATTGAAAAGATATTTCAAGGCGATGATGTGGTACGGCCGGATGACCTTCCTTTTGAAGGGTCTGGAGCCCCATGGCCCCATAGCCCCTCCGGCCCAGGCCCTGATCTCCCCGGAGTCCGCCAAGGTCCAAACCCTGCAGGCCGCCCTGATCGCTTCCGCCGCGGGGGAGATCCTGCCCGACCAGAGGTCCGTAGCCCAGGTCTGGGACCGGATTTACCTGGTCACCGCTTTCTACGTGGGTTTTTCCGACGATCTTTCCATCTACGACTATCGGGATGTCTTGAAAAAGGTTTGGGGCACGAAATTCTCCCGGAAAGATCTTGATAATGACCGGAAGCTTTTTGAATTCAAGGCAGAATTTGCCCGCAAACCCTCCCCGCAAATCTACGGGGGTACCGGCCAGTCCGGCTTAAAGGTGGGCCCTGGCGAGCCCTTTACCCCTGAGCAACTCGACAAAATCCTCGACCAAACCAAGGGGATGCGTTTCATGGGACAGCGTTTCGTCCCGGATTCCTATCTGATGAGCCAGCTCGTGTCCCCCGCGGCGGGGGATTACCTCGGGAAACGCAATCCCCGGCCGTTCACCTGGATCCCGATCCCGGAAGGCGAGGTCCGCGGCTTCCCCCGGGGGCTGGATGTCATGCGGCTGCTTGGCTCCCGGCGGGCCGGGGAGATCCTCCAGTCCGAGGGGGATACCGAGTATTCCTTTTATCAAAGCCAGTTCGACAAGCTGCAGAAGGAATTCGCCGCCCTCAACGAAAAGGACTGGAATAAGAATCTCTACTGGAGCTGGCTTAATGCTCTCCGGGCTTTGCTCCAGGAATTCCCGGCCGGCTACCAATCCTTCATGCAAAATCCGGCCTGGCTGGACAAGGAATTGAACGCCGCCCTGGGATCGTGGTCATCCCTCCGGCACGATACTATTTTGTATGTAAAACAAAGCTACACCCCCACCATGGCCAGGGAATGCGCCGAGCGGCCCGGTCCGGTCGAGAAACCGGTGGTGGGTTATGTCGAGCCGGTGGCGGAGTTTTACGCCCGCCTGGTGGCGATGACCCGGATGACCAATCAGGGCCTGAAGGATCTGCAGGTTTTGGACCCCGCCTCCGAAGCCCGGCTCGCGAGCCTGGAAGAAATCCTCTCGCGCCTCCTCGAAATCACCCGGAAAGAGCTCCGCAACGAGGAACTCCAGGAAGATGACTATGCCTTCATCCGGAATTTCGGGGAAAGCCTGCAATCGGCGATAGCGGGGGTGGACGCCAAGGGGATGAAAACCACCATCATCGCCGATGTTCATACCGACCAGAACACTAAGAACTGCCTGGAGGAAGGAACCGGGTATGTGGATTTAATTCTCGCGGCTTACCAGGTGCCGGACGGGAGGATCATTATCGGGGCCGGACCGGTCCTGTCATATTACGAGTTCAAGCACCCGATGGGAGACCGTCTGACGGATGAAAAGTGGCAGGGAATGCTCGCGGGGGGACAGGCCCCGGAAAAACCCGGGTGGGCGAAGAGCTATACGGCGGAATGAATAATCGGGTCTCAGGTCTCAGGTGATGAATGACCGGTCAAAAATCAGGTCATGGGTCCGAGGCAATCGGTTCTGGGTAAAGACCCAACACCTAACACCTATCACCAACTTCTCTCTCCTTGCTCCTTGCTCCTTGCTCCCTGCGCCCTGCTCTTTGCTCCTGTATCCTTGAACCCTTGACCCCTCGGCCCCTC
>JAPLJL010000227.1 GCA_026388615.1 Pseudomonadota bacterium
CCAATCCCTCCGATATCTTGATAAATCCCTCTGGAGTCGGGACAAGTAAATTGGGCAACTACAAAATAGGATGATTGGTATGTAGTTTGCCGATTTATCGGCGGGTTTAAAAAGCGCCCAATCCCTCCGATATCTTGATAAATCCCTCTGGAGTCGGGACAAGTAAATTGGGCAACTACAAAATAGGATGATTGGTATGTAGTTTGCCGATTTATCGGCGGGTTTAAAAAGCGCCCGATGAATCGGGCAACTACATAATATCAAATACTTTTCGTATTTCCCAATTTAAAAATCTCCATATTTTTCCTTTAAAGTAAGGTCGCGGGGTGTAAACATTTCCCAGATGGGAAATGTTTGCTATAATTTATTAGAGAGATGAGTTCACGTAAGAGCGAAAGAGGAAAATGGTAAAAAAGAAAAAAATCCTGATCATAGATGACGAAGAATCCCTGTTGAATATGCTTTCCGTCCTGCTCCGGAAGGAAGGCTACGAGGTCTCCGTTTCCGAAAACGGGGAGAAGGCCCTCAAGTCCCTGGAGAGCGGCGACTACCAGACGGTCGTCTGCGATATCCGGATGCCGGGGATGGACGGACTGGAGATTTTAAAGCGGGCCAAGACCAAGGGAATAAAAACCCCCTTCATCATGATGTCCGCCTACGGCACGGTGGAGACCGCCCTCGAGGCGATGCGGATGGGTGCCTACGATTATTTAAACAAGCCGTTCCAGGCCGAGGAGATCCTGCTCCGGCTGAAGATGGCGGAGGAGCGGGAAAACCTCCGGAAGGAAAACCAGATCCTAAACCAGGTGGTCCGGAGCGAAAGCAGTGTCAAGAATTTCGTGGCCAAGAATAAGGAAATGATCAAAATCCTGGACGTGATCAAAAAGGTAGCCGACTATAAATCCACGATTTTGCTTACCGGGGAAAGCGGAACGGGAAAGGATCTCCTGGCCCGGATGATCCATTTCAACAGCTCCCGGGAAAAAATGCCGTTTATACCTGTCAACTGCGGAGCTATCCCTGAGAACCTGCTCGAAAGTGAACTGTTCGGACACCAGAAAGGTTCCTTTACCGGGGCTTTCTCCAACCATGTCGGGCTTTTCGAGGCCGCGGACGGAGGCACGATCTTCCTGGATGAAATCGGGGAACTGCCCCTGAACCTCCAGGTGAAACTCCTGCGGATCCTCCAGGATGGGGAGGTTTACCGGGTGGGAGACACCAAGCCCGTCAAGGTGGAAGTCCGGGTGATCGCCGCCACCGCTCGGGATCTTGAGGCCGAAGTCCGGGCCGGGCGTTTCCGCGAGGACCTTTTCTACCGGCTGAACGTGGTCCGGATCAACGTTCCCCCCCTGCGCGAGCGGAAGGAAGACGTTCCCTTCCTGGTGGATTTCCTGATTGATAAATTCAACCGGAAACTGGGCAAGAAGGTCAAAAACCTGACCCCGGCGGCTTTCAAGCTGATTCTGGAAAACGAGTGGAGGGGCAATGTCCGGGAGCTCGAGAACGTGCTGGAGCGGGCGATGATCATGGTGGACGGAGACCGGATTGACCTGAAAGACCTTCCGGACCTGGTGGCGCGCACCACGAGCCCGGCCAAGTCCACGGCCAGGAAGTCGGAGAGCGTTCCGGGAGGAGAAGGGTTACCCCCCGAGGCTGATCAGGAGGACAAAGGTTTTCTGAAAGACATGGTGGAGATTCTGAAGAACGGCGATATCTCCATTCCCCATCTGGAAACAGAACTGGAAAAAGGCCTGATCCAGATCGCGCTGAAACAATCGGGCTGGAACCGCTCCCGGGCGGCCGAGCTCCTGGGGATCAGCCGCCGGGCGCTTTTTTATAAAGTTAAACAGTACGATCTGGAATAAAAGCAAGGAGCAGGGAATAAAGCTCAAAGCTCAAAGGTGAAAGACAAAGAGCAAAGAGCGAAAGATTAGGAAATTAGGAAGCCTAAGAGCCTAAAAGTAGTGGTCGAGCCTTGTCCTCGAGCGAAGCGAAGGATTGCTCGACAAAATCCGATAAAGCCGACCAAGGTCGGCCACTACGATAAGCACAAAGAGAAAAGAGCAAAGAGCAGAGCGCAAAGCGAAAATGTAGTTGCCCGATTTATCGGGCGTATAGCGTATAGCGCAAAACGAAAATGCAGGAGGCCGGGTATCATTTTCCGTTATTGTCATTCCCGCGTAGGCGGGAATCCAGAAAAACAAAATAAACTCGAGTAACGGCTTTACATTGGTTAGATTTTTGGGGTTGATTATGTAGGGGC
>JAPLJL010000079.1 GCA_026388615.1 Pseudomonadota bacterium
GGAATGAAAAAAGGGTCCAAGGGGCCCAGGGGTCAAGGGTTCAAGGGTTTGAAACGAACCAAAGAAACCAGATAAACTAAAATGACGATTGACGAATGACGATTTTAGATTGAAAACCAAAGAAACCAGATAGACGAGATAGACGAGATAGACTAGATAGACCAGATAGACCAGATAGACCAGATAGACCAAACAGACCAGAAAGACCAAGTCAGTTGCCAGGAAAAAGATTTCGAACAACCCGCCTTATTATTTAACCGGATTCAGCTGAGAACAGATGCAGAAGATTACCCGATTTGGGGTTTCTATCGATCAGAAGCTTCTAGAGCATTTCGATGAGAAAATCTCCTCGGAAGGTTACCTGAACCGTTCCGAGGCCATCCGGGACCTGATCCGGGAAAGCCTGGTTGAAAAGGACTGGAAGCTGGGAGACGAGGAAATGATCGGGGTGGTCAGCCTGGTTTTCTCCCACGCCCAGCGGGAGCTGACCGAAGCCCTTACCGAAATCCAGCACCATCATTATCCCTCGATCATCTCGGCGGTCCATATTCACCTGGACCACGACCATTGCCTGGAGGTTCTCATTCTGAAAGGAAAGGGGAAAAAAATCCGGATGATCACCGACGAGCTCAAAATCCTGCGCGGGGTAAAACACTGCCAGCTTTCCATTTCCACCACCGGAAAGGAACTGCCGTAAAGCACCGGATCTTCCTTTTAGGGAAAACATTAACTATAGAATTAATGAAGGGTTATTTTCGATTTCTCCATAGATATCAACATAATGGCTCATATGGTATGCACTTTGCACACTATTATCTTATTTTGTTAACTAAAGACTATGTCCAACACTATACTTTTAATTGAGGATACCGAGTCCATCCGTAAGGAAGTTCGCGAGATTATAAAAAATCTCCCGAACATAAAGCGGATCATTGAGGCCGGAAACGGCATCGACGGGTTCCGGATGCTGCTCGAAAACCAGGTGGACCTGGTTCTCTGCGACCTGGTCATGCCGGGGATGGACGGTTTCAAGTTTCTCAGCTTGAAGGAAAGCCGCTCCGATCTTTCCGACATCCCGGTGATCATCTTGACCAGCCAGAGCGATATCAGGGACAAGATCAAGGGCCTGGAGCACGGGGCCAGCGACTACGTGACCAAGCCTTTTGACGAAGGGGAGCTGACCGCCCGGGTCCGGGTGCAGCTCAAGATTAAAAATCTCCAGGACGAACTCCGGGCCACCAACGCCCGCCTGGCCGAGATCTCCGTCACCGACCCCCTGACCCGCGTCTTCAACCGCCGCTACCTCTTTGAAATCCTGGAAAAAGAATTCGACCGGGCCCTGCGTTATAAATCCAGCCTTTCCTTTGTGATGGTGGACATCGACTTCTTCAAACGGGTCAACGACCGCTACGGCCATCAGGTGGGAGACCAGGTCCTGATCGACGTGGCCAACCTGGTCAAAGAGGAACTGCGGAAGCCGGACGTCATGGGCCGGTACGGGGGAGAGGAATTCGGGGTCATCCTCCCCGAAACCAACCTGAAGGGAGCCTGGGTGGTGGCCGAGCGCTACCGCACCCGGGTGGCGGAATATCGCTTCGGCACCGCCCATAATCAGATCCGGACCACCATCAGCCTGGGGGTAGCCACCTTCCCCGACAGCAGGGTCCGAACCGTCGACGAGCTGGTCAAGGTTGCGGACGATTCGCTCTACCAGGCGAAAAACCTGGGACGCAACCGCACCGAATTAAGCCGGCCGGCCGATGCCCCCGACACCCCGCTCACGCCGTAGATTGCTTCACCGGGTGATCAATCCCGGTAAATTACCCGCCCGACTCCATCACTTTCCCGAGATCCCGATCCGAATTTTCGTCTTTCGCAATCAAGCTCCAAATCCCAAATTCCAATTACCAAACAGTAAATGAACCTCCCCGCGGCAAGACCGCGAAGTATCTAAGGAATGTTCTTAAATAGTCTGTCATCCCCGCCCTTCGACTACGCTCAGGATAAACTCCAGCGGGGATCCAGAAGAATTTAGGAAGGATTCCCCCGGATCAGGTCCGGGGCAGGCTGAATCAAGTGCGGAATGACGGAAATAATGAGAGGTTAAATCTCAATTCCGAGATTGCCGCGCCCTCGGCAAGCTCGGGCTCGCAATGACACCCGCTTTGGTCATTGCGAGAAGCGCAAGCGACGAAGCAATCTAATATTTTGATTTGAAATCAAATCATGTTTTATTTCCAACTCGGCCAGTCAAGTGCATAGGCCAATTGTTTTTGTGGTTTTGGTAATTGAATATTATTTGGTTATTGGAGCTTGGTAATTGGGATTTGCATTAATAATTCTCCGCCGGAAGATATTGACGGGCACCCACCCCTGTGAAATTATTGGAGAATCGTGATCCGGACCTGGAAAAATTCAGGAGAGAACCTTTCCGTCCTGGTTCTCATCCCCCCCAGTCCCCAGAACACCAATGTCATCCGCGACGTGCTTTACGGGAGCTGGTGCGGGGGCAAGCTGGTGGGGGGAGGGATGATGCCCCCCCTGAGCTCGCTTTACGTCGCCACCGTCCTGGCCGCGGACAAAAATCCCACCACCCTGATCGATTGCAGCGCCGAGCAGCGCGACCTGAAATCCCTGCTCGAGCTCGCCCCCCGGTTTAATATCCTGGTTTTGCAGACCTCCTCGATCACGATCGATGAAGACGCCGAAACCGCCCGCGCGCTCCGGTCCCGGAACCCCGACCTGGTCACCATCTTCTACGGCTCGCATCCCACCTTCATGCCGGAAAGCACCCTGGACAAGGACGGGGTGGACCTGATCGCCTGCCGGGAGCCGGAGTTCATCATCCGGGACCTGGTCCGGGCCC
>JAPLJL010000361.1 GCA_026388615.1 Pseudomonadota bacterium
GGGATGTCCGTCGAAGTCAAAATCAAAGTGAAATAGTGTAGTGCTTCCAATATTTCTTTATATTAATTTCTCAGCCGTCATTCCCGCGAAAGCGGGAATCCAGAAAAGCCGACTGGATTCCGGGTCAAGCCCGGAATGACAAGAATTTTGAAATGACGGCTTCGCCGGCACAGGATTTCCGAAAAAGCCTGACCCGCCAGGTGGGATCGCTCCACCACGAGCACGATTTGTACCGCTGGTGGGTCCTGGCCAACGTCATGATCGGCACCTTCATGTCGGTTCTGGACGCGACCATCGTGAATGTGGCCCTGCCCAAAATCATGGCGACTTTCGGGGTGAGCGTGGACAAGGCCGAATGGGTGATCACCGCCTACATGCTGGTTTTCGCGGTGATGCTTCCCACCTCGGGCTGGCTCGCCGATCACTTCGGCTATAAACGAACCTATTTCTGGTCCCTGTTTTTATTTACCCTGGGTTCGTTGCTCTGCGGGCTTTCCTGGAACGAGAGCGCCCTGGTATTTTTCCGGGTCATTCAGGGCATTGGTGCCGGTTTAATGATGCCGGTCGGGATGGCGATTGTAACCCGGGAATTTCCGGTCGAGAAGCGGGGGGTGGCGATGGGCTTCTGGTCTATCGCGGCCGCGGCTTCGGTTTCCTTCGGTCCCATGATCGGTGGCTGGCTGATTGATAATTTCAGGTGGCACGCCATCTTCGACGTCAACGTGCCCGTGGGAATCCTGGGAATGCTCGCCACCTGGATCATTCAACGGGAGTATAAGACCGAAAAAATCGTTTCCTTCGACCTGGTCGGGTTTGTCTCCCTGACCGTGTTCCTGGTTTCGCTTTTGCTGGCCCTGGCGGAAGGGAATGCCGCCTGGAACACCGGCGGCTGGACCTCGAATTTTATCCTGACCTGTTTTGCCATTTCGCTGGTCGGTTTGGTGGTGTTTCTGATTGATAACTTTTCGGTTAAAGACCCCCTGATTGACCTAAGCCTTTTTCGAAGCTTCAACTTTGCCGTCACCAACCTGGTCCTGTTCATTTTCGGCCTGGGGATGTTCGGCAGCACCTTTCTGCTTCCTTTATATCTTCAGGGGTCGCTGGGTTATACCGCTCTCCAGGCCGGGATGGTATTTCTTCCGGTGGGCATCCTGCAGGGGGTGATGGCCCCCATCTCCGGGATTATGGCCGATCGGGCCAATCCCAAGATCCCGATCGTAATTGGAATTTCCTTTTTGGCTTTCAGCCTATATCTCAACAGTTTCCTTTCCCTTTTCTCCGAGCATTACCAGATCATGCGCCCTCTTTATATCCGGGGAGCGGCCATGGGATTGATGTTTGCTCCTTTATCCACGGTCGCGCTTCTCGCCGTTCCGCGCAACAAAATCGCCCAGGCTTCCGGTCTTTTGAATATCACCCGGCAGATCGGGGGAAGTTTCGGCGTGGCCATTCTGGGAACCATGCTGCTCCGCCGGGGGATTTTCCATGCCGCCGTTTACGGGCAGGCCCTGAACCAATACGATCCCACCTTCAAGCATATTGCCGCCTCCCTGGCCCAGTTTGTCCGGCAATCAGTGGGAGGAACCCTTTCCGAAGCGACCGCCAGGGCCACCGTAATGATCGGCTCGCAGGTGGGCAAACAGGCCCTGGTCGAGGCGATCAACGATGATTTTTTCTTTGCCTCGATAATTATCGCTCTCGCGGTGATCCCGATTCTTTTAATTCGAAACAGCAAACCAGGCCCGGGCAAGCCGGGAAAGTAAGACGCCTGAGCATCCTCTTTACTAACTTACCAACACACTAACTTTCTAACTCACTTCTTCAGAGAGGGTTCGCAAATCCATAATAAAAAGGATAAAATTTTCTCGTCCAATCATTATTTTCCGGAGGAGGTTAAAAAAAGATGTCCGATCT
>JAPLJL010000445.1 GCA_026388615.1 Pseudomonadota bacterium
CAAGAAGTAAAAATCCCGGACGGTAACAGGCAGTAGGCAGCCTCCGGCCTGTAGGGCCTACGGCCCGGAGGGTAAGCAGTACGCAGTAAAAAATATATGAATTTAATGGTAGACGCAGGCTTTAGCCTGCGTTTTTTTTTCGGGTTGCGGTAGCTCAGAATTAACAAATCTACCTCTCCCCTCAGGGGAGAGGACTGAGGTGAAGGGGATCTTCTCAGCTTCCCCGCGGCCCTTTCTCTTAACTCCAAACTAGAAACCAGAAACCAAAGACTCGAAACAATAAATCCGACAATACGGCATTGTATTGCGTAAAAGTCTTGACTATTACGCAAAGTGATGAAGATTTGCCTCCCAGTTTTAGCTAGCCGATCGAATAATTAAATACAAAAACCAAGATTTCATATTTCAAACATGTATCACATAAGCAAAGACCATCCCCCTTCATCCCCCTTTTTATACAGGGGGAGAATTCATTACCCCTCTTTGTTAAAAGAGGGGAAGGGGAGATTTTCAAAAGGAAGAGTTGTGAAAACTTAGCAGCACTTTTTGATTTCAATTAATCTGTGGGCAAATGGCTTATGCAAATTGTTTCTGAAAATATTCGTAGGGTCAGAACTAATTTATTACAAATTAACCTTTCCGATAGATGACCTCGGAAAGGTTGCCGGCCAGGGTGTAAGGATCGGTCAGCACCAGTCCATCGGACTGAAGTTCGTCCAGCAGGGTGAGGCCGGGACCTTCGACTGGAGCGCCTGGCTGCGCAGGCCTTCCACGGTTTTTCTCGCGGTTTCAATTCTCTTCGGCGGGTTCGAAATGGGTGAGCCGTGCGCAGGGAGCAGGTTTTTCAGGGGCAGGCGGGAGAGCTTTTCCAGGGTTTGCAGGTAAACCCGGATTTCGCCGAGCGAAGTGGCCCTTCCTACGATCAGATCCCCGGAAATGCCCAGGCCTTCTGGATTTAATAAAAGGATATGTTCGTTACTGTGGCCGGGGGTGTAAAAAACTTCCCAGTCCTGATCGCCCATCCTGATTTTTGATCCCTCGGTCAGCGATTGCCGGAAACCGATCGGGCCGGGAGGCAGATAATAAAGCCGGGCGAAGGCGGCCAGTTCCTCGGGGCGGTATCCGGCGGCCAGGAGGTGGGGACAGCGGGGCCGGAAAAAGTCATAAGCCACTTTCATCAGGTTGTAGTATTCGGAATATTTTTTCCCCACGCCTTCATAAGCGGCTACCGGGAGGGGATGGATATTCTGCAGGGGGACGCAGGCGGCGGCGTGGTCCACGTGGGGGTGGGTGAGCACCACCTGCGCCAGATCGGACAGGGAAAAGCCGATGGATTCCATCCCCATGAGGAGGGATTCAATAGATTCGGGGTAGGCGTGCCCGGGATCGATCAGGGTCGGATTATCCCCCCGGATCAGGTAAGCGTTGGTATCGGCGTAAAAGGCCTGGGGTATGGTGATCCGGAAGATATTCGGGGAAACCTCCAGGACCTCGCAGGTGACCCGGGGCCGGAAATCATCCCAGCCCAGGCGCCGGAAACAATCCGGGATTTCCTTCCAGTCCGGGTAGGTCTCAGGAGGTAAAGCGGGAAAGAAGTTCAAAGTTCAAAGTTTAAAGTTTAAAGTCCAGAAGTTCCGACACCGGCATCGAACACCCAACTGGTTACCGGTTTCCGGTTACTGTTTACTCCCTACTATCTGCGGTCGGTGGTCTCCTTGTGCTGTGCAATCGTCAATTCTTTGCAAGGCTAAAGCCTTGCCCTACGGGTTTGGTTTTCATTCGTCAATCGTCATTCGTCATTCGTCAATTAAATGTATGACTCCGTCCGTTCTTTCATGGCCTTGACGATCAGGACCGCGGAGGAGACGTTGATCGCGAGTTCCATGGAGGGCTCCTGCTTCAGGGCGAAACTGGCCACCCTCCCGAGAGATTTAAGGTCGGTGAATATCGAGTAGAAAGCCAGGGTTTTCTCCCCTCCCGCGGTGGGAATCAATTCCCAGCCGCCCCGGACTTCGGCCAGGTCTCCGGAAACCAGCTCGAAGTGAATCCGGTCCGGCTTCTGGTGGGTATGCCGGAGGATATAATCAATCCCGATCCCAACCACGGAAACCGCGAGCTTGAGATTATACTCGACTTCGGCGGTGTCGCCGGATTGCTTGACGATCCGGACCCTTTTGGTCTGGGGCATGAAATCATGATAACGGTTATAGTCGGTGACGATCTGCCAGACCTTGCTGACCGGGGCGTCGATAATGATCCCGGCGGTGACATTCTGGAGGTTGCCCGAGGAATCCTCTTCGATGGTAATCAGCTCGCCTTTGCCCGCCAGTTTTTCCAGGGTCTGGATATCGATTCCCTCATCCCTGAGCGAACGGAATTCATTCATCTTGGCCCTCCTTGTTCTTTGTCTTAGGGTATCCCGATCTTAATTTGTGATCAAGCTGAAGTTAATCCGTGAAATGCAGTTAATATTTTTAATTTTTCTGTAGTTGCCCGATTTATCGGGCTTTTTAAAAACCGCCGATCCCGCCTAGAGACGGGACACGTCCCTCCTTTGTCGGGATAAATAAATCGGCATACTACAAATAAATTTTGAACTTATTTGGTAATTGGAGCTTGGTTATTGGCATTTGCCTTTATTTGACTCACTGGCCCAAATAAGATAGTTTATTTCTTTTTGATGGGGATAAAAAAAGCAGTTTAGAAAGGAGGAGATAATGGCAGAAGAAGTTGGCATTGTGGGAGCGGACCTTACTCCCTGTAAAGGCCGGTGGGCGGAGCTTTCCTATTACGGGCTCTCCCAGCTCGCCGTCAAGAAAACCCTGGAGGATGCCGCCATCGACATCAAGGATGTGGACGCGGTGGTCTACGGGATCTACAACGACATTTTTGAATATTCGGCCATTCCTGAGCACCCCCTGCAGGGGATCATCGGGATGGCCAACAAGCCGGGCATGCGGGTGACCTGCGGCGGGGCCACGGGCGCCTACGCCATGCTGGCCAGCTACACCATGGTGAAGTCCGGGCTCTACGACACCGTGCTCTGCCTCGGGGTGGAGAAGTGCACGGATTGCTTCGACTTCGATTCGATGACCTCGACCCCCGAGGTGATCAAGTCCATCGGCTGGTCGGGCGACACTTTCTACGAAAGGGAACTCGGCTGGACGGCCTCGGAAAGCTACGCCGAGGTGGTCCTCGCCTACATGGATGAGCATCCGAATGATCTTTCCGACGAGGTTTCCGCCGAGATCAGCGCCATCCTCTGCCAGCAGGCGCAGAACAACAAGTACGCCCAGCGTTACGGCGAGAAGGTGACCAAGGAGATGGCCATGAACTCGCGCTATATCGTTTACCCCTTCAAGCTGCTCGAGACCTGCGTCTACACTGAGGGGGCGGCCGGGGTCATCTTCTCCAACAAAGAAAAGACGATCTCGATGTGCAAGAACAACGGCAAGCCCCCGATCTGGATCACCGGGGTGGGGGCCTCCAACGAGCACCACGTGGCCGGGAGGGATTTCCGCCACAAGGTGATGCACCGGATCTATTCCGACCACCTCTCGGCCCAGGCGGCCTACAAGATGGCCGGTGTCACCAACCCCGTGAAAGATGTCCAGGTGGTCGAGCTCCACGACGCCTTCATCAAGCAGCTCCAGGTCACGATGGCCGAGTTCGGCTTCACCAAGCTCGGGCACTCGGATGACCTGGTCAAGGAAGGCCTGATGGTTCCCGGCGGGCCCATCCTGGTCAACCCCTCCGGCGGGCTCACCTATGCTGGTCATTTCGTCGGCGGCTCCAACATGCTTTCCGCCTGGAGTACACGCCGGGAGCTGATCGACAAGCAGCTGCACCGGGGAATGATTCACGGGACCGGTTCCACCATCGCCCAGTACGGCTGCGTGATGATCATGGAAAGGAGGGATTAACATGGCCCGTCCGAAATCCAAATCTAAATCCAAAGCCAAAGTAAAAATCAGA
>JAPLJL010000316.1 GCA_026388615.1 Pseudomonadota bacterium
CAGTGGAGGGATCAATATCACCGCGAGCCACAACCCCCCGGAATACAGTGGACTGAAGTTTTCCCCGGACTGGGGCGGACCGGCGGAACCCCAGGTAACCAGCGAGATCGAAAAGCGGGCCAACCTGCTAGTCCGCCGTGAACATTTCCTGGAAATGGATTTTGACGCCGCCCGGAAAAAAGGCCTGATTAAAGAAGCCGATTTCAGCGGGCCCTACCTCCAGGCCCTGGCCCGCCGGATCGACCTGGACGCCATCCGGAAGGCAAAAATAAAAGTCGCGGTGGACCCGCTCTTCGGCACCTCCCGGGGATACCTGGACGAAATCCTGCGCCGGGCCCGGGCCGAGGTGACCCTGCTGCATTCCGAACCGAACCCCGGCTTCGGCGGTCTCCAGCCCGATCCCAGCGAGAGCCACCTGGGGGAGCTGCGCCAGCTGATGTCCCGGGACCGGAAGCTCGTTCTGGGTCTGGCCGCCGATCCCGACGCCGACCGTTACGGGATCGTGGACCAGGGCGGAAAATTCATCGAGCCGAATTACATCCTGGCCCTCCTGGCCAACTACCTGATCCGCGAACGCGGCGCCCGGGGGCCCGTGGCCCGCTCCGTGGCCACTTCCCACCTGCTTGACCGGGTGGCGGAAAAATACGGAAGAAGGGTCATCGAAACCCCGGTGGGATTCAAATATCTGGGCCGGGTGATGATCGTGCAGGGCGCGTTTATAATCGGTGAAGAAAGCCACGGGCTGTCTATCGGCGGACATATCCCCGACAAGGACGGTATCCTGGCCGGCCTCCTGGTGGCGGAAATGGTGTCCCGGACGGGGAAAACCTTGAGCCGGCTCTTGAAAGATCTTTACCGCGAGTTCGGAGTGGTCCTTAATCATCGGATTAATCTCGTCCTGACCCCCGATCTGGAAAAGGGAATCAGGAAAAAACTGGCGGAAAACCCCGGTAAAATCGCTGGGCTGAAGGTGATCGAACGCAACGAACTGGACGGCGTCAAACTTATTCTGGAGGGTGGAAGCTGGATCCTGGCCCGCAAATCGGGAACGGAACCCGTGGTCCGCATCTACCTGGACGGCCGCTCGGAAAAAGAGATGCGGGAATTGGAAAAATCAGCCCGCAAATGGATACTGGGATAAAGGCAAACTCCAATCACCAAATTCCAATAACCAAACATAGGCAACAATTAAATATGACTCATCAAAACCTGGATTGCTTCGTCGCTTTGGCTCCCTGGCCGACACAAGTTGACGGCTCGGGCAGGCCTCGCAATGACAGGAATTCTGTCATCGCGAGCCCGCAGGGCGTGGCGATCTTATGAATTTGTTTAATAATTGAAGTTTGGTCATTGGAATTTGTTTGGTTGTTTGGAACTTGGAATTTGGTAATTGGGATTTGCCTATTAATTGGAGTTTGGTTATTGGTAATTGATTCAGGGAGGTCAAAAAAGATGATTTTAGAAAAGCTCGAGCTTGGCCCCTTCGGCACCAACTGCTATGTAATTGGCGATGAAAAAACCCGCGAAGCCGCGGTAATCGATCCCGGTTTCAGCGCCGACGAAATCCTTCGCACCCTGACCCGCCATAAGCTCAAACTTCTTTATATCATCATCACCCACGCCCATATCGACCATATCGGCGCGGCCAAATCGCTCAAGGAATCGACCGACGCCCCGATCCTGATTGATAAGGAAGAATCCAAATACCTGATCACCTCCCCGGCCCAGGCGGTCATGTTCGGAATGAAGCCCTCCCTGCCCCCTTCCGCCGATCAATATATAAAGGAAGGGGACGAGCTCAAGATCGGAAGCGTTGTGCTCAAGGTTCTTCTGACCCCGGGGCATTCCCCCGGGGGCATCAGCCTGTACGCGGCCAATGAAAAAGTGATTTTCGTGGGTGACTCACTCTTCTCCGGCTCCATCGGCCGGACCGATCTAATCGGAGGCGACTACGATCAGTTAATCCGGATGATCCGGGAAAAAATCTTTACCCTCCCCGACGAGACCCGGGTCTGCCCCGGCCACGGCCCGGACTCCTCCGTGGGTTTCGAGAAGCAACATAATCCTTTCTTTTAAACAACTGTTTGGAACTTGGAATTTGGTAATTGGTGATTGTTTATTTGGTACGGCAAATAAACTATGACTCAAGATAAAACCTCCATCACCCACGCCATCCGGGAATTGAAGGAAAAAGGGGCAAATTTCATCCTCCATTATTATAAATATGAGGAAAAAGGCGGGACCGAGGTGGCCTCCCGGGAACTGGAGGTGGATGAATACATGGTCATAAAAACCCTGGTCATGGAGGATGATCAGGGCCGGCCCTTCATTATCCTGATGCATGGGAACAAATCCGTATCCACGAAAAACCTGGCCAGGTTGAGGAAAGTGAAATCGGTAAAGCCCTGCGAACCGGAAGACGCCCACCGGCATACCGGATATATGGTGGGGGGAACCTCGCCGTTCGGGATAAGAAAACCTCTCCCGGTATACATCGAAGCCTCGATCCTGGACCTGCCCAGAATTTTCATCAATGCCGGAAAAAAAGGATTGCTGGCCGAGATATCTCCGGTGGATCTGCGGAAAATCCTGAATCCCACACCGGTGAATGTGGCAATCTGAAAGAAAAACAAGGTCATAGGTCATGGGTGATAGGTGTTAGGTTAAAGTCAAAGAAATATCTCCCCCTTTGTTGAAAGGGGGATCAAGGGGGATTTTCAATCCCCATCACCTATAACCCAACACCCAACACCTATTTTGGGAGCGAAACCAACCCCCCAAAAAAGAAAAAAAGACTAACGATGGAGGTAAAACGCTAAGCGTGAAATGTCAGGCGGTTTGTCTGGTTTCTTGGGTTTTGACCCAACACCCATGACCTATGACCCATAACCTATTTTTGGCTGAGCCGTTCTTCCACTTCTTCCCGGGAGTCTTTCGCCGCTTCCCGGATTTCTTTTTCCCCCT
>JAPLJL010000110.1 GCA_026388615.1 Pseudomonadota bacterium
CCTGGGTTTTCTCCGATTCCGCCACCGCTTTCAACATCCTGAAGGCGGGGAGCGATGAGGCGGTGGCCCAGGCGACGATGGAGGGGAAAGTCCGCTCCGAAGGCGACGCGGGCAAGGGTTTCTGGTTCCTGAACATGATGAAGGTCGCCAAAACCGCTTTAATGAGTCCCGCCGATATGTTCAAGAAGAAGACGGAAGAGGAATAATCCCGGGGTCCCAGTGGGTGGGGGGAAAGCCCGTTTCTCCGGGTTAATCCTTTTTTCCTTTCTGAGCGCGCTGACCTGTTCCGGGGGGCAGATTTCTGACCCCTCCGGGCCGGGTCTTTTTTTATCCGGGAAGGCGGTTTACGACTGGCACGATGAGACCCGGGACCGCGCGCTTCCGACCTCGATCTGGTATCCCGCCCGGCCGGACGGCACCGCGGACCGAAGTCACGCCCCTTACCCCCTGATTCTTTTTTCGCACGGGAGCGGGGGAAACCGCGACAATTACACTTTCATCACTGCCCATCTGGCCACCCACGGGTTTGTAGTCGCCGCCTGCGACCACCAGGGGAACGTGGGCTTGGAGCAATTCATTCCTGCGGAGCCGTATATGGCGATCAAGCGGCCCCAGGATTTATCTTTCATTCTCGACCGGATCCTGGAGTCCGCGGAGGGCGGGGACCAGCTGCTCTCCGGTCTCATTGACCCGGAAAGGGTCGGGGCCGCCGGACACTCCTTCGGCGGATATACCACGCTGGTCCTGGCCGGAGCTTCCCCGAAAGTGGATGAATTCCATCAGCTGTGCAATGGGCCGAGTCCTACCACCGGATGCGGTTTTCTCGACTTTCCGGACCAGATTCCGGAACAGGCCGATCATCGAATCAGGGCGGGCTTAACCCTGGCCCCGGCTTTGAACGAACTCTGGGGCGAGAATATGCATGGGGCCGGCAGCGTAGCAATACCCATCATGATCATGGGCGGAAACACCGACCTACTCGTTCCCCGGCCGGAGCTGGAGGAACTCTACCCGGCTCTGCCTTCGAACCCCAAGTTTTATGTCCAGGTAATCGGCGGCGGGCATGACGGATTCACCGACGCGGGAAACCTGGGCGGCTCCCTCGGCCCGGAAAGGATGTGGGAGATTGTCCGCACTTACGCGGTGGCTTTCTTCCTGGTCTACCTGGCGGGTGAAAAAGGCTATCAAAAGTATCTGACCCCCGATTCCGCCGCCGCCTTCGGCGGATCGCCGGCCGATTTCGACTTCTTCCGCGACCCGGAATGAATTACTCCGCTTGAATCTCCCCTCCCTTGAGGGGAGCCTGCCCGAGCTGACGCTCGGCTGGCCCCGAGGCTCGCCCAGGGCGTCGGCCAGGGGGGTTTTTGAGGGACCGGACTTCATCTCCCTCTTTTTCTGAATTCCTTTATACTTATTTGGTGTAAACCAAAAGGCCCGTTCCAGGGTCTTTATATAGCTAGGAAAAAAATCTTTCCAAGCCGGAAAGATCGGAAATTGCACAAGTGAATTTGGCAAAGAAAAATAATTTTCAGGCCGATGCTTCTTAATCCGAAAAAACTCGCCGGGACGGCGGTGCTTTTCCTTGCTCTGACATTATCCGGGCCGGCCGTCGGGGAAAACCAGTCCCCGGGCGGAGCGCTGGATCTCTGGCAGTGCTACGAGAAGGCGATCCAGCAAAGTGAAACCGTCGCCATCAGCGAGGAAGGCATTAAGCAGGCCGAGGAAGTATACCGGCAGGCCTGGTCGGGGATTCCTCCCCGGCTTTCGTTCACTTGGCAGGAAAAATATCAGGATCCCGCCCACACGGATTTCCGGCAGGCTCTGGGGGCGATCAATCTTTCTCTTTCCGCCCTGACCGGATTCCGGGAAAAGGCCGCGATGTACTCAGCCAAGACGCTGACCCGGCAGAAGGAGTTGGAAACCAAATGGGCCCGTCAGAATATTCTCTCCGATGTGGCCCAGGCTTTCTGGAACGTGGTGGAGGCCGAGAACCAGATCCAGGTGACGAAATCCCAGCAGGCGCTGATGCAGGACCGGATCAAGGAGCTCGAAGACCGGGTGCGGATCGGCCGTTCCCGGGAGGCGGAGGTGGTGGCGGCCCAGAGCCTGCTTGCCCAGTTGGAGGCCAACCAGGAAGACCTGGAACGGGTCCGGCTGGCGGCGAGGGAACTGCTGGCCTTTCTGACCGGCGCCGGCAGGGATGTCCCCCTGGTTGACGCCAGCCCGCTCCCGGGCCAGCCCCGGGACCTGGCCTTTTACCTGAATGCCGCCCGGCAAAGGCCCGATCTTCTGGCCCTCCGGGAATCACAACAAATCGTGCAAGCGGCGGTGAAACTCGCCAAATCCGGCCATTATCCCTCCCTGAGCCTGGAAGGGAATTATTACGTGGTCGGGCCCGAGGTGAATGACCAGCAGGGCGAAACAAATGAGATCAGGTGGGATATCAAGGCGAACTTAAAGGTTCCGCTTTATTCCTGGGGCCAGGTGCAATCCTCGGTTCGGGAGGCGAACTCCCAGCTTTTTATAACGGAACTAACCCTCAAGCGCCAGGAACGGCAAGTCGAGACCGATGTGAAGAGCGCCTGGGAAAACCTCCGATCATCCCTTTCGGAATTGGATAAATACGATAAATTGGTCACCCTGACCGATCGCAACTATAAACTTCAATCTGCGGATTACCGCCGGGGACTAGTCACTAATCTTGACGTGATTCAGGCCCTGACCGGCCTTTACGATGCCACGCTCCGGAGGGACCAGAGCCGTTTAAATGCCAAGCTGAGCGTGATCCTGCTCCAGGTGGCGGCGGGTGAGATTCCGGAACGGGGAGGAAACCCATGACCCTGGCCGACCGCGCGATCCGGAACCCGGTTTTCGCCTGGATGCTGATGTTCGGGCTGATCTTCTTCGGCGCGATCTCCTATAACCGGATGGGGATGGGCCTGATGCCGGACGTGGATGCTCCCGTCATCAGCGTCTCCGCCCGGATGGAGGGAGCCGCCCCGGAGGTGATGGAAACCGAGATCGTGGATCAGATCGAAGAGGCGATCATGGGGATCGAAGGGGTGAAGGAAGTATCCTCCTCGGCCCGCTACGGCCGCGCCTCAATCTCGGTGGAATTCGTCCTTTCCAAGAATATCGACGTGGCCCTCCAGGAAATCCAGGCCCGCCTGGCCCAGATTACGCGGGATCTCCCGCGGGAGATGGATCCGGTCGAATTCCACAAGAGAAACCCCGAGGACCAGCCGATTCTCTGGATCTCGCTCCGGGGGAAAAAATCCCTCCGGGAGCTGATGGAATACACCCGCGACCACCTGAAGGACAGGTTCCAGACCATTTCCGGGGTGGGGGAGGTTTTCCTGGGGGGATTCACGGACCCGGCGCTCCGGATCTGGCTCGATACGCAGAAAATGGAGCGGCTCGAGATTACGGTGGACGACGTGATGAACGCGATCCAGATGCAGCACGTGGAACTCCCGGCGGGCCTGATCGAGGGCCGAAAGCAGGAGCAGAACATCCGGGTGGTCGGGGAGGCGGGTGACGTCAAGGAATTTGAAAATATCATCATCCCGGCCCGCTCCGGCGGCGGACCGATTTACAAGACCCTCCGGCTCAAAGACGTCGGGCGGGTGGAAGAAGGGCTGGCCGATATCCGCAACCTCTCCCGGACCATGGGCGAGACCGCGGTCGGACTGGGCATCCGCAAGCAGCGGGGTTCCAACGCGGTGGCGGTGGCCCACGAGGTTAAAAAGCGTCTGGCCGAAGCCCAGAAGGAACTGCCGGCGGGGATGGAGCTGGCGATGAATTTCGATACCACCAAGTTTACCGAAGAGGCGGTCGGGGAAATGAATTTCACCCTCATTTTATCCGCGATCCTGACCTCTCTGGTCTGCTGGTTTTTCCTGGGCTCCTGGACGGCCACGATCAACATCCTCCTGGCCATCCCCACCTCGATCATTGGCACCTTTATCATCATTTATTTCCTGGGCTTCACCTTGAACACCTTTACCATCCTGGGGCTGACGCTCGCGGTCGGGATCGTGGTAGACGACGCGATCATGATGCTCGAAAACATCAGCCGCTACCGGGAGAAGGGGATAGGTAAGATCAAGGCGGCCATGACCGGGGCCAACGAGATCACCTTTGCCGCCCTGGCCACCTCGATCGCGGTCCTGGCCATCTTTGTCCCGGTGGCTTTCATGTCCGGGATTATCGGAAAGTATTTCTTTCAGTTCGGGGTGACCATGTCGGTGGCGGTGCTGCTCTCGCTCCTCGAGGCCCTGACCCTGACCCCGATGCGGACCTCCCAGTTCCTGGAGGTCGGGCGCCGGACGTTTCTGGGCCGGGGGGTGGACCAGGGCATGGACGCCCTCCGGAGGGGCTACCGCTACGCCCTTTCCGGGGCGTTGAAATACCGGTGGCTGGTCATTGTCGCGGCGGCGGCCTTTTTCTTCGCGTCCTATTTCCAATTTCTTCCCCGCCTGAAAAAGGAGTTTATGCCGCCCCAGGACCAGGGTATCCTGATGGTACGTTTCCAGGCCCCGCCGGGATCATCCCTCGCCTATACCGATACCGCCATGAAGCAGATCGAGGATTACCTCTCGCGCCGTCCCGAGGTGTTGCGCTACTTCGGGTCGATCGGGGGAATGGGCGGCGGCGACGTGAACACTGGGATGATGTTCGTGACTCTGAAACCCTTCAAGGAGCGGCCCGTGGCTCCTCCTCGGAAGAAGCCCCTGACCCAGCAGGAGCTGATGGGGGCCTGGCGCGCCGACCTGAACAAGATTCAGGGCCTGCGTAAGGTGGTGATCCAGGATCCCTCGATGGCGGGGTTCGCCTCCATGCGCGGTTTTCCGATTGAATTCACCGTGCGGGGACCCGACTGGGATAAGCTGGTGGGGTACTCCCAGGAAATCATGAAGCAGATGGAGGCGAGCGGCCTGATGGTCGATATCGACACCGATTACGTGATCGGCGCGCCCGAGATCCGGGTGATCCCGAACCGGGAGGCCTGCGGGGAATACGGAGTGGACGTGGCCACGGTGGCCCGGGCGATCAATTCCCTGATCGGCGGGGTCCGGGTGGGCCAGTATACCGAAGGGGACCGCCGTTACGATATCCGGGTCCGGCTCGCTTCCAAGGAAAGGGAAAACACGAAAGACATCGGCCGGATCTGGATCCGCAATAACCGCGGGGAGCTCCTGCGTCTCTCCCAGTTGGTGAAGGTGACCGAGAAGCCCACGGTAGTCTCAATCACCCGTCGGAACCGCGAACGGGCCGTCGGGATCACCGCGAATATCGCCCCGGGGAAATCCCAGGCCGAAGCGATCACCGCGGTCGAAAAGATCGGAAAACAATCGCTTCCCGAGGGCTACCGGACCGTCCTGGCCGGAAGCGCCCAGACCTTCATCGAATCGTTTCAGAGCCTGATTTTCGCCCTCATCCTGGGAATTGTGGTGGCGTATATGGTTTTGGGCTCCCAGTTCAAAAGCTTCGTTCATCCGATTACCGTGCTCCTGGCCCTGCCCTTCAGCGTCTCGGGGGCGTTCATCGCCCTCTATCTAGCCGACCGCTCGCTCAACATTTACAGCATGATCGGACTGATCCTGCTCATGGGGATCGTGAAAAAAAATTCCATCCTCCTGGTGGACTTCACCAACAAACGCCGCGAGCAGGGAATGAATCTCCGGGAGGCCCTGCTGGATGCCTGCCCGATCCGGCTCCGTCCCATCCTGATGACCTCGGTGGCCACCATCGCCGCGGCCATCCCGCCGGCCCTGGCCCTGGGTCCGGGGGCGGAGATCCGCATCCCGATGGCGATCGCGGTGATCGGGGGAGTGCTGGTCTCCACCCTCCTCACCCTCTTCGTGGTCCCCTGCGCCATGACCATCCTTTCCCGCCTGGAGAGCAAACGGCACTGGGACGAACTCCGGGAGGTTCTGAAGGAAATGGGTCAGGATAAATAAAGGTTCAAGGTTCAGGGTTCAAAGTTCACGGTTAGAGGCCAAAACAGCTAGATTTCCTGT
>JAPLJL010000420.1 GCA_026388615.1 Pseudomonadota bacterium
TAAGTCAGGAGGAGTAAGGAATGAACCGGAAAAAAAGATTGCCTGGAAAAACAGGCCCTAAGATTAAAAGGATGAAAGGAGAGGAACGGCGGAAGCTGATTCTCCGAACCGCCCAGCGGGTTTTCGCCGAGGAAACCTATCACGGGGCGACCACCGCCAAGATCGCCCGGGCGGCGGGAGTGACGGAGCCGACGATTTACCTGCATTTTCCGAGCAAGAAGGCCTTGTTTCTCGAGGTCATGAAGGACGTGCGCAGATTCATCATGGTTACCACTTCGCATATTTTGAATCAGGGCGGCGACCTGCGGGAGCGGTACGGCCAGATCTTCGATACTTATTACCAGTATACAGCCCAGGTCAACGCGGACGTTTCCAAGATCTGGATAAACGCGATCAGCGTGAACGATCCGGATATCCAAGCCAGCCTGCGGAAATTCATGGAAGAGATCGTCGAGTTATATTCACGGGATATCCGGGCAGCCGCGGAAGAGGGCAAGATCAACCTGGATTATCTGCCGGAGGTGCTGGCGCGGATCCTGGTGGCGGTGTCGGTGGGTCAGGAGATCATGATCATGATCGGGGCGGGGAAGGACCGGAGCTGGGTGTCGGAAGGGGTGAAGGGCATGCTCCTGGGCTGGAACTGGGGCCGGAAAACGAAAGAGAACTCATCGCCGGCGAAACGGGAGCAGTAAAAAGCAAAAGGGAATTTACGATTGACGAATGTCCCTCGAAATAACTCGGGATAAAACGATTGACGAATGAAAGGCAAAAAACATTGTTTAAACTCTGACCCCGCCCCTGACCCCGATAAAATTCCTGATTTTAAATAATTCCGCAATCTGCAATCGTCAATCTACAATCTACAATCTTTATAGGATTTTCCCTCCTTTTTTCAAGCGGTCATAAAGGTAGATGTTGTAGAGCAACTGGAAGTTACAGCCGGCGCAGTATTCCCCGGTTTCCAGGACGCCGTTCAGCAGGTGGTGGTGGACCTGGCCGTTTACGTAAAGCTTTTTCTGGATGAAATCGAGGATGCGGGCGGCCCGGGTCAGATAAATTTCCTCCCCGGTGATCTGGTAAAGCAAAAGGTCGGTGTAGGTGAGGTAATTGGCCCCGGAGAGGGGAATGTATTTCTGGAAATACCGGGTCTGGCCGAGTTTCTCGTAGGCAGCGAAGTAGCGGGAATCGTACTCGGCGGCGAGGTAGCCTCCGGATTCCTCGTTAAAAAGACTCTCCATGGATTCCATCACGCCTTTGGCCTGGTCCAGGTAGGCGGATGCTTTCGTGACCAGGTGGGCGCGCAGTAAACCCTGGACGGTGCAGACGCTCGAATAGAGGTAGAGAAAGTCCTCCGAATCAATCATATAGCGGTAATTTTCCCGCGCCGGATCGTAAACCAGGTCATCCAGCTTGGAAATGATCGCGATCCCGGTGTCGGTGATGCCGGCGCGGTCTTCAGCCTTCGGAACGGAAAGCGGGTACTGGAGGAAAAAGCCCGCCAGGCCCCCGAAAATGGTGGTGGGCCCGTACCAGGGGATGTTGATGCTCATCAGGGAATCCATTTTCAGGATGCTCGAGGATTCCGTGACCAGGGGGGAGAAGACGGCGAAATACTTGCGGATGGCTTCGAGATATTCCGGCCGGCGGGTGGCTTCGTAAGCTTTGAGGAGACCGGCGATTCCGATGTAAACCTCGGAGAGCTTGGTCGCGTCATCCAGGGAGGAAATAATGCCGGACTCGGAGAGGCCATTGATCAGGGTGATTTCCCGGGCCACCATCTCGGCCGCGACGGCCAGCTCCGGCTCGGAGGCCAGCCCCTCGAGCGAGAGGGAATAAACCAAGGCCGGGTAATAGGCGTTGGAATCCCCCTCATCGGGAATAATATCGCCGCTTTGGTAGTCCGAGCAGCCGGCGCAAATGACCTGGCCGGTCAGATACTGGCTGATCCCTTTGTAAAGATCAGCGTAGTTTTCGATCGGCCCGTAATCCTTCGTCCCACCCCCTCCGCAACCGGCCAGGAGGACCAGCAGGACCAAACCGAATATGAGTTTGGATTTTGACATGTAAATTTGCCTTTT
>JAPLJL010000113.1 GCA_026388615.1 Pseudomonadota bacterium
AACCAGAGAAGCTAAATAGGCCAGATAGACTAGATAGACTAAATAGACTAAATAGACCAGACAGACTAAACAGACCAGAAAGACCAAAAATTATGAAAACCAGAATAACTGAAATGCTGGGGATCAAGTATCCGATTTTGCAGGGAGGTATGGCCTGGGTCGCCGACTACCAGCTGGTGGCCGCGGTTTCCAACGCCGGGGGGCTCGGGATCCTGGGGGCGACGATTTTTACCCCCGATGTTCTCCGCGAGCAGATCCGGAAGATCCGGGAGAATACCGATAAGCCGTTCGGGGTGAATTTTCTCGCCCGTTCCCCTTTTATTGACCCGATCCTGGAAGTAATCAAGGAAGAAAAAGTCAAAATGGTGACCTACGGGGTCGGAAACCCGGAGAAGATCATCCGGGCCTGCAAGCCCCATGGGATCAAGTGCATCCCGGTTATCCCCCAGGTCCGGCTGGCGGTCCAGGCCGAGAAGGACGGGGCCGACGCCATCATCATCTCCGGGATGGAAGCCGGGGGACATGTCGGAAAACTGACCTCGATGATCCTGATCCCGCAGACGGTGGATCGGGTCAAGGTGCCGGTGATCGCCGCGGGGGGCATCGCCGACGGCCGGGGGATGGCGGCGGCGTTTCTCCTGGGCGCGGAGGGGATCCAGATGGGGACCCGCTTTATCTGCGTGGAGGAATGCCCGGTGCCGATGGTGACCAAGCAGTTCATCCTGAAGGCCCAGGCCGAGGATACTTTGGTGACCGGGAACATCACCGGAATGCCGGTCCGCTGTCTCCGGAACCAGATGTCGGAGACAATGGAAAAGATGGAAATGGAAAAGAAAGATCCCCTGGAAATGGGCATGTTCGGCTCGGGGAAGATGTACAAGGCTTTCGTGGAAGGTGACCCGCTGGACGGCTCGGTGATGGCCGGCCAGATCGTCGGATTGCTGAACGACATACCTACCTGCAAGGAATTAATCGAGCGGACCATGAAAGAAGCCGAAGAAGTACTCGCCAAAACGACCCTTAGATTTAAGCAATGATCAATTACCAAGTTCCAATTACCAAACAAACCCCAATATCCAAATATCCAATAACAATGAGAAAAAACAATAATCAAATAACTAAACTGAAGATAAAATCCAAATATTACTGTAGTTGCCCGATTTATCGGGCGGTTTTAAAAGAAGCCGATGAATCGGCAAACTACAAAAAAATTATTTTATGTAAGATGTGAAGATTGCTTATGCTGCATTTCCCCGGTTTGTTTGGTAATTGGAGCTTGGTTATTGGTAATTGATTTATAACGAGGAGGGAACCATGTCTAAACGCGCCCTGGTTACGGGGGCCTGCGGGTTCACCGGCAGCAACCTGGTTGAACACCTGTTGAGAGAGAAGTGGGAAGTCGTCGCCACGGATTTAAAGGCGGACGCCCACGGCGAATATTACTGCGTGGACGGGGATCTTCATCCCATGCATTACGGGTCGGAACTCCTGGAGGGGATGGGGGTAACATACATTCCCGGCGATCTCACCAAGAAGGAAACCCTGCTTCCCCTCTTTGCCAAAGGAAGCTATGACGTAGTTTTTCACGTCGCCTCGCTTTACGATTATTTCGCGCAATGGGACGTCCTCTACCGGGTCAACGTGACCGGGACCCGGAACATCGCCGAGCTGGCCCTGGAGAATAAAGTCGGCCGGTTTGTCCACTGGTCCACTGATGGGGTCTACGGGGAGCCGAAAACCCTGCCCGGAAATGAAGACGCCCCCTACGATCCACCCAATCTTTATTCCAAGTCCAAGGTCGAGCAGGAAAAGATCCTTTGGCAGATGCACCGGGAGAAGGGCTTCCCGATCACCATCCTGCGGCCGGCTCCTATCTACGGGCCGCGCCACCGTTACGGGGTTTATCATATCCTTTACGGGGTGGAGAAAATCGGGTTGGGGGCGATCATCAGCTGGTTTCCGAAGAAACACACGCTGATGTTCCCGTCGGTTCATGTCCTGGATCTGGTCCGGGCGGCTTCATTTGTTTCGGATAAACCGCAAGCGGTGGGCCAGGCCTACAACGTTCTTTCCGATTGCATCCCCCAGCCTGAATTTATGGAATTCGTCTACCGGTCGGTGGGGACAGAGCCGATTTTCCATTTACCGGTCTGGTGGCCTCTTTACAAGCTGTTTACGAAGGTTATCCGGCCTTTCATGGTCTGGCAGGATAAACGGGCCCGGAAGCTTGGGACCCGCCCCAAGATAGATATCCCGATGGTGGATTACATAACCCACCAATACTGGTTTTCAAACCAGAAAATAAAGGACCTGGGATTTAAGTTTATCTATCAGGATCCTCGGAAGGGCATCTGGGAATACATCGGCTGGTGCAAAGAGAGGGGGTTGCTGTAATGCAGATTTCTATTTATGACGCTCCGGCGGTTTTATTGATCGGTTACTTTTTCGCGCTGATTTATGCCAAGATTCTTTCCCCGAAGCATCCTAACGCTTATTTTTTCTTCGGGGTAGGAATTACCTTGGTCTTCTGGCTGAATATCCTGCTTGCGCATTGGGGGATAATGGATCTGTGGGGCGGGCTCCTGCCGTCTACGGAGGTTAACCCCTGGATTGGGGTGTTCTACGTTCTTTCGATCCCGATGTGGCTCAACTGGGGGGCGGAACGGGCCTTCCAGACCCACGGAAGAACTCCCAGCCAGGGCGGGCTTAGATGGATTATCGGCCTGAAGGACACCACCAAGCCCTTTACCCCGACGTGGAAAGAGAGTGACAAATAAAGCAATGAGCAATGAGCAACGAGCAATGAGTGATTGGTAATGAGCATTGAGAAAGGCAGTTGATATGTAGTGGCGGGGCTTGTCCCCGCCTTTTTTCTGAAGCCAATAAAGCTGTCAGCGGTCAGCTTCCACAATTCCTGTCATTCCCACGCAGGCGGGAATCCAGGGTTTCCTTATAATTAATATTGTCATTGCGAGCGAACAAAGGGAGCGCGGCAATCTCGCTTATACGACCGCCGACCGCAGACGGCCGACCGCCGACAAGAAAAAGCTTTCTTTAATTTCGTCATTGCGAGGAGTCCTGCCCCTCATTTCTTCTGTCATTGCGAGCCGACCTGTCCTCCGAAGCCTTGGCGAAGGGGGAAGGCGAAGCAATCTAATCAATTTCGTTATTCCGGACTTGATCCGGAATCCAGTTCTTTTTTCTTCTTTGATTCTTAAGCTCTTAGGCTTTTAGGCTTTTTAACTTTTAGGCTGCCCCTTAAGAAACCTATCGGTTTTTCTTCATCAAGTATTTCAGGTATTATTAGTTATGGGATTTCGGGGTGAATGAGTAATTCGTATGATGAAGGGCAGGGGGCGCGGGCGGATTCGCAGGAAAGATTTTATCTATTCAAATGTCAAGAAGTAAAGTCCCGTAAATCGCACGTATGAAACAAAAAGCGACCATCCGCCCATTCGGGTTGCGCGAGGGCCTGGCCTTGGAATTCAAGGAAGCCGCCGCGGCTCTTCCCCAAAGCCTTTTCGAGACGGTTTGCGCATTTTTGAACCTTGATGGCGGTCTGATTGTTCTGGGTATGGCCGATGATGGAACCGTGACCGGGGTTTCTCCGGAAGCGGTGGATCGGATGAAAACAGAGATTGCCAACCTATCAAATAACCCGAACAAACTGGACCCGCCGTTTCTGCTCTTCCCCCATGCGGTGGAAATCGGCGGCAAGTTGATCATCAAGGTTCAAGTCCCGGCAAGTTCCCAGGTGCATAAGACAGGGGGTGTCGTATTTCTCCGCGGCGAGGATGGAGATTACCGAATCACCGACCTGAACCGCATTGCCGGGCTTGTTAACCGCAAGCTCGGTTTCTTTACCGAGCAGCACGTCCTGCCCCACCTGGAGATGGCCGACCTCCGACCCGATCTTTTCGAGAAGGCCAGGCGGCTGATGCAGGGGCGCGCCCCCCAGCATCCCTGGGCCGCTCTCGTTCCGGAAGAGCTGCTGGCCATTGCCGGGTTCGTGCGTAAAGACATGTTCACCGGTAAGACGGGCTACACCCTGGCCGCTGCTTTGATGTTCGGCACCGACGAGATTATTCAAAGCGCCGCGCCCGGATACAAGTTCGACGCGCTCCTTCGCCGCCGCGACCCGGATCGTTATGACGACCGTTTGATCGTGCGCACCAACCTGATTGACGCTTTCGATCTGCTCATGGGTTTTGTCGAGAAGCACCTCGAAGACCCGTTTTACCTGGAAGGAACCGCCAGCGTCAGCCTGCGCTCCCGCATTTTCCGCGAATTGGTGGCCAATATCATTGCCCATCGCGAATACACGAGCGCCGCTCCGGCCACGATGGTGATTTACAAAGAAAAAGTGGAGTTTAAAAATCCGAATGTTCCTCACGGCCGCGGACCCATTGACCCCCTGAACTTCACGCCCTATCCGAAAAATCCGACCATATGCAAGTTTCTGATCCAGTTGGGTCGTTATGAGGAACTCGGTTCCGGCGTCAGCAATGTCACGAAGTATCTTCCCTTTTACGCCCCCAGAGCCGGCGCTCCGACCTTCAACGAAGATGATATGTTCACCACGGTCGTTCCACTGGCCCCGATCGCCGGCGAAGTCGGTCCACACGTTGTCCCACAGCCAGAGTCACAGCCAGAGTCACAGCCAGAGTCACAGCCAGAGTCACAGCCAGAGTCATTGGATCGAAGGGTTTTATTGTCGCTCCGGAAGAAGCCGTCAAGTAAGGCGGAGATCTCGATGATATTGGGGCAGAAAGAGGTGTCGGGCCAGTTGAACAAGATAATTCGGGGTCTCGTGCGCCAGGGTCTTGTTGAGTATACCATCCCCGCCAAGCCCAACAGCCGCCTGCAGAAATACCGGTTGACCCCGGCGGGCGAACGCGCCCTGAAAGAGCGCTTCGGGGAGGAGAACAGATGACCGCACAAGTCACGGCACCAAGTCAGGACCAAGTCGGCACCAAGTCGAAATTCTGCATAAGTGCATGGAAGAAAAGGCATTATTGGACCTCATGACGATTACCGGCCGGTCTGATCGCACCAAGTTCAGGCACCAAGTATTGAATCCTTTGCTTGAAATGGGTTTTATCGAGATGACCATTCCCGACAAGCCGCGGAGTTCTAAACAGCGTTATAAAATAACGGATCTCGGGCTTAAAATGCTCAACCAATTGAAAGAAAAAAAGTCGGAATGAATTTGCAATCCGGGGACGGGAAAAGCCATTGGTGTTATTGTTAGGACAACAAAGGGCAGGGGGCGCGGGCGGAATTGCAGGAAAGATTGAATCTATCCAAATATCATGAATTAAAGAACCTCCTAAAATAAAATGAACAAAGCGATAATCCCCGTTGAGTATATCGAGAGCAAGATCCTATTTATCCGGGGACAGCGGGTTATGCTCGATTC
>JAPLJL010000071.1 GCA_026388615.1 Pseudomonadota bacterium
GGAAAATACCCTGACTTCAGAGGATCTGGAGGAAGGGGGCCTGGGATTTTCGGACCTGGCCAAGATCAATCCCGGCCTGATCATGGTTTCCCTTACTCCCTTCGGGAGGACGGGACCATATAAAGATTATCGCGGTTATGACATCAACTGCTCCGCCTTGAGCGCGTTAAGCCTGACCCTGGGTTCCCCGGACCGGGAACCGCTCGTCATTCCTTACGACCAGTGTGATTTCCAGGCGGCCTGGCACGGGGCCGCGGCGGCCCTGACTGCACTCCTGGCCCGCCGAAAGACCGGCCGGGGGCAATTCATCGATATCTCCACCGCCGAAGTGATTCTCTACTGCGTCCGGGGGATGTACCTGGTAACCCGCTGGGGCGGCTGGAAGCGGAAAGGGGCGCGCCAGCTGGTCTCTGTTTATCCCACCGGATATTTCGAATGCAAGGACGGTTATGTCTGCATCGCCACCCAGACGGCCAAGCAATGGCGAAAGTTCATCGCCCTGATGGGGGAGCCGGAATGGTCCAAGGATCCCTTCATGCGGGACGCCCTTTCCCTGGGGGTCCAGAATCCGGATGCCGGAGACGCCGTTTTGAAACCCTGGCTCAAGCAGTTCACCCGCGCGGAGCTGATGAAAATGGCCCGCGAGAACGGGATCACCATGGGAACGGTGAACCGGATCGACGAAATGGTCAAAGAACCCCATTTTGACTCGCGGGGCTTCTGGGCCGAGGTGAACGACCCCAAGCTCGGGAAGATGAAACTGCCGGGGCTTTCCTACCTGATGAGCGCGACCCCCTGGCAGCTGGATCGGCCCGCCCCGGGCCTGGGAGAGCATAACCAGGAAGTGGCGGTCGGGAAGAAAGCGACGCCTCCGCGAAAAAAGGAAGAGAAAAAGCTCAAACGCCCCCTGGAAGGATACCGGGTCCTGGATTTCGGCTGGAACTGGGCGGGGCCGCTGGCGGCTCAGATCCTCGCCGATATGGGGGCGGAGGTAATCAAGATCGAGTCGACCACCCGCCAGGACGTCACCCGCTTCCTGGATTACATCAAGCATTTTTTCCGCCATAACAACCGGAGCAAGCTCTCCGTCACGGTGGATTTGAAACACCCGGGAGGGGTGGAACTGGTCAAGCGGCTGGCCCGGATCAGCGATATCGTGCTCGACAATTTCAGCGCCGGGGTGATGGAGCGGAACGGGCTTTCCTACGAGGCCCTCCGGGAGGTCAAGCCGGATATTATCTGCATCTCGATGTCGATGGCCGGTCAGCACGGGCCGATGAAGGACATGAAGGGCTTTGCCTCCATCGCTTCCAGTTTCGGCGGACTGGAGGGAATGGTCGGCTATGAAGACACCGGGAGCATCGGGATCATGAGCTTCGGCTTGGGCGACGTCAACATCGGCATCCAGGGCACCTTCGCCGTCCTGGCGGCCCTGCATCACCGGGAAGAGACCGGGGAGGGTCAGTTCCTGGACGTTTCCCAGCTGGAGGCGATCGTTTCCCTGATGGGTGAGCCGGTCCTGGATTACTTCCTGAATCAGAGGGTCCCCGGACCCCGGGAGAATTTCCATCCCCACCTGGCGCCCCATGGCCTGTATCCGACCCAGGGCGAGGATCAGTGGGTTTCGATCGCGGTGGGAACCGAGGAGGAATGGCGGAATTTCTGCCGGGCGCTCGGGGAGCCGGCTTGGACCAGTGAGAAGAGGTTTACCGACCTGGAATCACGGCTGAAGAATACCAAGGCGATGGATAAACTGATCGGGGAGTGGACCAATAATTATACCAATTACGAGGCGACCGAAATCCTCCAGAAGGCCGGGGTAGCGGCCGCGCCCCTCCTGGGAATCGAGGAGGGGGAGCAGGACCCGCACATAAAGTTCCGGGGGATCAGCAAGATGATGGAATACCCCGATGAGGAAGGCCCGGAAAAAACCTACCTGACCCCCTGGCGGCTGAGCGACACCCCCGGAGGAGTGGACCGGATCACCCCCCGGATCGGCGAACACAATGAATATGTTTTCAAGGATCTTTTGAAGATGTCGGAAGAAGAATATAAACGGATGGTGGAAGAGAAGATTATCATTTGAAAATTTCTAATTACTAATGACTAATGTCTAATCAAAACGGATAAAAACATAATGTCCAATTTTGATTTTTCTAACATTGGTTATTGAGAATTGATTAGAAATTAGAAATTAGGAATTCGTCATTTGCCGGAATTTGTAATGAATAAGGAGGATTAGATGGCAGAGTACCCGCTGCTTTTCAGCCCGCTCAAAATCAAGGGAATGGAGTTGAAAAACCGGGTCTTCATGCCGGCGATGGGCTTGGGTCACAGCCAGGATGGGCATGTTTCTGAAGAGGATCTGGTTTTTTACGGGAAGAGGGCGGCCGGCGGGCCGGCCCTGATCATTCCCGAGGTCATGTCCGTGTCGCCGGAAGGCGGATACGGAAAGGGAATCCTTCGTATCTGGGAAGACAAATACATCCCCGGGATCAGGAAACTGGCCGACGAAATTCACAAGAAAGGATCGAAGCTGGCCATCCAGATCGCCCACATGGGCGGGCAGCTCGACCCGAAGATAGATGTGGACGGGAAAATCTATATCCCGGTGGCCCCTTCCTCAATTCCTTTCATCACCGGCTCGATTCCAATAGAAATTACGCAGGAGGATATTGAAAGAATCACCGAGGCTTTCGCGCAGGCGGCCCGCCGGGTCCGCGAGGCCGGGGCGGATGCCGTTGAGGTGCACGGTGCCCACGGATACCTCCTCAGCCAGTTCCTTTCCACCCGCACCAATCAGCGGACTGACGAATATGGCGGTTCGCTCGAAAACCGCATGCGCTTTCCCCTCCAGGTGCTGAAGCGGGTCCGTAAGATCCTGGGGAACGATTTCCCCCTGATCTGGAGGTTCAACGCCGCCGACCGGCAGCCGGAGGAAGAGGAAAACCTGGCCGAAGGCCGGGCTTTCGCGAAAAAGCTGGAAGAGAACGGGGCGGACTGCCTCAACGTTTCCACCGGGAGTTACGTGGATTTCCAGTTCCTCGTCCCCCCGATGGAAGTGCCGCTGATGCACAAGGTTCCCCTGGCCAGGGAGATCAAGAAACTGGTGAAGTTACCGATTGCTACCTCGGGAAGAATCCGGACACCGGAACAGGCGGAAAGCATCCTGAAGGAAGGCTCAGCCGATCTTATCGGCCTGGGCCGTCCCCTGATCTCAGATCCCGAATGGGTCAACAAGGTAAAACGCGGGGAGAGCAAATACATCCGGCCCTGCGTTTCCTGCATCCAGCGCTGTCTGCCCCTGGAGAACAAGGTCAACCCCGAGGCCAAAGCCCGGTGGGGGGCATACTGCCTGACCAACCCCGACGTGGCCCGGGACATGGATTTTAAAATCGAGCCGACCGGCGACCCCAAGCGTGTCGTCGTGATCGGAGGCGGGCCTTCCGGCTGTGAGGCCGCCTGCACCGCCGCCCTCCGGGGGCACCAGGTCTGGCTCTTTGAAAAGGAGAAGGAGCTGGGAGGCGCCCTCCGCTATGCCCGGATGATGCCTGGACGGCAGGATTGGGGTTATCTGACCCAGTTCTACGTCAACGAGACGGAAAGGGCCAAGGTGAAGGTCAGCCTCGGGAAGCCGTTCGAGGTCTCCACCCTGAACGAGATTCTCCCGCAGATAGTGATCCTGGCTACGGGGGCGAAGCTTTTCATCCCTCGGGTTCCCGGGATCGATGGACCGAATGTCGTGCCTTACGACGCGGTTTTAAAGGGCGAAGCCAAGGTCGGTAACCGTGTGGTAGTCATGGGCGCCGGTGAGACCGGTCTGGAGATGGCGGATTATTTGGCGGAACAGGGTAAGAAAGTAACCGTAGTGGAGATGCGGGGTGTGCTTGCTCCCCGGATGGTTTTCTACTGCCGCCAGTTCCTCTTTGAAAGGCTGGAACAGCATCAGGTGGAAACCCTGACTGATACCACGATTAAGGAGATCCGGCCCGGGCAGGTCAGGATTCTTAAATACGGCCAGGAAGATACCATCCTGGAGATGGACAATCTTGTTCTCTGTACCGGGGTGGTGCCCAACAACGGGCTCATCGACCGGCTCCGGATGCTGGTCAACGACCTTCATATCGTCGGGGATGCTGTTTATCCCCGCGGGGTGGCGGAGGCGATCAACGAGGGTTCCATGATCGGGAGAATTATATAAACCCTAGGGTTCAAGGGGTCTAAGAGGCAAATGAAAAATATTGGGTACAAAAGGTCAAGTGAAATAAAAACAATTGGGAATATATTTTTCTACCCTAGAGCCCTTGAATCCTCGAACCCAGGAACCCTCTATTTATTGAATCCTCGAACCCTTTAACCATTTTTCAAGAAAGGAGCGCCGGGATGAAGTTTGAGACCATGCTGACCCCGCAAATGATCAAGGACATGACGGAGCAGGGGTATTGGGCGAACAAGACTTTTTCCGAATATCTGGACGAGGCAGTGGAGAAGGCTCCCGACAAGGTAGCCGTTATCTATCAAGACCGGAAAATTACTTTCCAGGAGCTGAAGGCGGAAACGGAAAAGCTCGCTGCCGGCCTGGTGGACCTGGGGATCCAGAAAGGCGATATGGTTTCCGTCCAGCTCCCCAACTGGCCGGAGATGAGTCTGTATACCCTGGCCCTGGCCCGGATCGGGGCGGTGATTCAGCCCATGCACGTGGTCTACCGGGAGCGGGAAATTGAAAAGTTTTTAAGCTTTTGCGAATCGACCGCCGTGGTTATTCCATATGAATACGGAGGTTTTAATTACGCCCAAACTATTGAGGGGATCCGGACCAAACTTCACCAGCTTAAGTACGTGATTGTCGTCGGAGGCCAGGCCCTCAAGGGAATGGTTCTCCACTCCGACGTGATCAAACCGAGCCCGGAGAAAGACAAGAAACTCAAGGAATATCTGAAAATATCCCCGCCCGACGCCAATGATGTCATGTTCCTCAATTTCACTTCCGGGACCGAAGGGGACCCGAAAGGATTTCTCCACACCCACAATACCCTCCTCTCCAATATCGCCAAGGCGACGGAGATGATGGAATCGTTCAGCGGGGGCAAAATCGCCTCCGACGTGATGATGGCCCACAGCCCGATGACGCACACGTTCGGATTTCTCAATACCCACCAGGTAGTGCTCCGGAAGATCACGGTGGTTCTGATGGAGAAATACAGCCCCAAGGCGGCCCTGGAGGCGATCCAGAAATACAAGGTAACCAACATGTCCGGGACCCCTGCCCACCTGATCGGGTTTTTGAATCACCCCGATCTAAATAAATATGACCTGACGTCTTTAAGAAGCATCGGCACCGGAGGCGCGGCCTGCCCGATCCAGCTGATCAACGAAATTAAGGAAAAACTCCATTGCACCGTTTCCAACGCTTACGGGATGGGGGAGAACATCGTGCATACCATCACGCTCCCCGGCGATCCCCCCGAGGTGGTTTTTGAAACGGTGGGGCGTCCGCTGACGGCGATGGGCGTGGGGCTCCGAATTTATGATGAGAAGCGCGAAAAAGAGCTTCCCGAAGGGGAAGAGGGGGAAATCGCCTTCTGGGGGCCGTCACTCTTTGTCGGTTATTTCAAGATGTTGGAATTGACCAAGGCGACACGGACCGCGGACGGCTGGTTTTTTACCGGGGACGTGGGCCGGATCGATGAAAACGGCTGCCTCCGGCTGGGGGGAAGAAAGAAAGAAATGATCAACCGGGGAGGGACCAAGATATTCCCCCTCGATATTGAAAACCTCCTCCACAGCCATCCCAAGATAGAGCGGGCAGCGGTGGTGGGATATCCGGATTACCGCCTGGGAGAGAAAGTCGGCGCTTACGTGGTCCCGCGGGAAGGGCAGACCATCACCCTTCAGGAAATCGAGGAGTTCCTGAACGAGCAGAAGGTGATGAAATATAAGATCCCGGAAAGACTGGAGATCGTCAAGGAACTTCCTCTGACCCCCACGGGAAAGGTCCTGAAGCGCAAGCTCGAGAAGGAACTCGCGGAGAAAATAAAAAAAGAAACAGCTAAAAATGATGAGTTTTAAAGTTCAAAGTTTCCTTCGACCCCGAATGGGTGCTCAGGACGAGAACCCCAGAGGGGCAAGGTTCAAAGTTAAAAGAAACAAAAAAGAGATTTTTATGTTTAATTCTTTTCCCCTGGAACCCTTGAACCCAGAAACCCTCGAACCCTATTAACGACAAGGAGGAGATATGGCTTTTAAATACCTGTTTTCCCCGATCAAGCTGGGCCCGGTGGAGATCAAGAACCGGGTCGTGATGAGCAATCATGAAACCGGCTTCGGTTTCTTTTCCAGGGAATTATCGGAGGACAAATACATTGAATACCTGAAAGCCCGGGCCAAGGGCGGATGCGGCCTGATCATCGCCGGGGTCTGCGTCATCCATCCCTCCTGCGCGAGCTTCGGAAACGAGGAGATGGCCCGGCCCGAAGAACTTGTCCCCCGGCTGAAGAAGCTCGCGGACACGGTGCACCCGTACGGGACCAAGATTTTCCTCCAGCTCGTCCATCTCGGGAAAGAGTCGGACAGCACCCTGAAGCTCAAGCCCCTGGTTTCCTGGTCGCCGATTCCCTCCTTCTCCACCCGGGAGCGCCCCAAGGTTTTAAGCGATGACGAGATCAAGGAGCTGATCGACGGCTTCGGCGGCTACGCCCGGGCGGCCCGGGACGGCGGTTTCGATGGCATCGAGCTCCACGGCTCCCACGGCTACCTGATCCAGCAGTCCTGGTCGAACTGGGGCAACCAGCGGACGGACAAATGGGGCGAGCAGATGGCCTTTGCCACCACGGTGCTCGACCGGGTCCGCTCGGAAGTGGACAACTCGAAAATGTCGGTGGGCTTCCGGATCAGTTCGGACGACCTTCATCCCGGCGGAATGGACAACGAGAAAATGCAGGAAGTGGCCAAGAAGCTCGAGGCCACCGGCAAGGTGGACTTTCTGAACTGCTCGGCCGGTTCCCAGTTCGGTCATTACACCCTGGTGATCGGGCCCTGCTACGTGCCCCTGGGGATGTTCGTGCCTTTTCACGGGCTGATTCGCGGGGCGGTGGAAAAGACCCCGGTTTTCGCCTCGGTGCGGATCAACGACCCGGTCCAGGCCGAGAAGATCCTGGAAGACGGACACGCCGACCTGATCGTGATGACCCGCGGACAGATCGCCGACCCCGAACTTGCCAACAAGGCCCAGGCCGGAAAACTGGAGGACATCCGTCACTGCATTGCCTGCGTGCAGGGCTGCATCAACCGGGTTTTCCGGGAGCTTTCCATTACCTGCACCCAGAATGCCCAGGTGGGCAGGGAAGGGAAAGTCGACATCCTGCCCGCGGAGAAGAAGAAAAAAGTCGTAGTGGTGGGGGGCGGTCCCGCCGGCCTGGAGGCGGCCCGGGTGGCGGCCGAACGCGGGCATCAGGTGGTTCTTTTCGAAAAAGAAAATGAACTGGGCGGACAGATCAACACCATTAAAAAGGTGCCGGAACGGGATGAATTCAGCGAGATCGTCCGCTGGCGGAAATTCCAGCTCGACCGGCTCGGAGTCAAGGTTCAGCTCGGGAAAAACGCCGATGATAAGACCATCCTGGCGGAGAAACCGGACGCGGTGGTGGTGGCGACCGGAAGCCGGCCGGTGGATCCCAGCTTCAAGTTCTCTGACCGTAAAAAGATCAAAAGCCAGGTGGAGGCCCTCTGGGATACCGACAGCCTAGGCGACCACGTGGTGATCGTGGATTACATTTTTAAACAGCAGGGGATTACGCTGGCAGATTACCTTACCGGAATCGGAAAGAAGGTGGATATGGTCACCCCGGTTTACATGCCCGGGGTGCTGCTGGGCTTTACCGAGATCCCACTGATGCTGATGCGCTGTTTCACCAAGGGGGTGAATTTCATCCTCAACAACAACATCAAGGAGTTCTCCGAAGGAAAGGTGACCTACTTCAACCATTTCGACAAGCGCGAGGGAGAAATCGAAGGGGTGGACAGCGTGGTCATGATCGAAGCCAACACCCAGAACGACGAGCTTTTCTGGGGCTTGAAAGGCAAGGTCAAGGAGCTTTACCGGATCGGCGATGCCGCCTCGCCCCGCGACGTGCTCCAGGCCGTGCGGGAGGGGTTTGATGTGGGAAGACAGGTATAAGGATTAAGCCAGCAAAGATGATCGCCAGGCTTAACCATTTTCCCTTCCAAAATCCGGTGAAAAACCTGGATGATATCTGGAAGGTGAAGATGGTTTCTTTCCCGGGCGATCATGTTTTTGCCGAGGGAGAAAATGCCTTTTAAAAAACTCTGGTCTTGGCTTTATGTCGTGGCAATTACGGTTATTTGGTATCCGACGGGGAAATTTTTCAGTACGCGTTTGAGACCGGGGATGGCGCGAAGACAGAAAAACGCAAGCGGAAAGTTGCCGGCGATCCGGATGCGGACGGCTTTCATTGGGGGGACCGGGGATACCTGTGGAGCGGAACCTGGGATTACCTCCCGGCCCGGAAAGGCCTGATCGAGGGGAGTCGCATTAACCGTAAAATCAAACCCGGGGAACAGGGTGAATTGTCCGGGCCGGGTTCCCCTTGGGATATCAAGGGGCCTCACTTGTCAGTGCTTGGCAATTATCCGCTTTACGTAGTGGATTATGAAAATGATTATTTCAAATTGAACCTCGAATACAGATCGCGGGCGTCAGGATGGTACCTCTGGAACCAGGGAGAGACTTTTAACACCGGTGATTTCGGCCAGGGCAATATGAGCGAACTGCCCTGCAACATTACCGGCCGGATCGTTCACAAAAAGGACAACTCCGTCCATCAGGTATCCGGCTTTGGGCTCATGGAAGATGCCGTGGGTAATCCCTGGAGCTGGGCTGAATGGGGGGCCCATAACTGGTTCTCTTCCAATTATCCCAACGGCTGGGCGGTTGATTTCTGGCTGGCCCCGGACGACTGGCAATGGGGATACCACCCAGGCCCCCATGAGCTTTGGGTCTACGATGCCTCCCGGCAGAGGTATTACGGCACCAAGAGGGTGGAGTATCTGGATTTCCAGTGGGACCGGGATCCGGTGAACGGCGTCCGGTTTCCCCGGAGCTATCGGGTCAGGGCGGTGACCAATGCCGGCGTACTGGAGCTCTCGGCCCAGAGTCTGACTTTTAATCCGATTGTTTTCGGAGGGTTTTACAAACACCTGTCGATGGATTTCAAGATGGCCTACTCCAAAGGGGTCATGAGCGGAACCTTCACTTATCTGGATGGCTCCGTGGTCAAGCTTGCCGACGGGGTCGGGACAATGGAATATTTCCCCAGTTATATCCCGGACATGATTTACATCACGCCGTGGTCCCTGGCGCTCCTGGTGCTTCTGATCGGAGGCCGATCCCTGAAGAAAAACCGGAAGAACCGGCCCGCGGCCGTCCGGAC